>NZ_JADEXI010000229.1:0-6858 GCF_015207185.1 Microcystis sp. LEGE 08355
GGCAGGTGGGGTGTGGGGTGTAGGGTTTTACCGATTTTGAGGGTCAGTTACCTAATTTTCAGGGAAAAAGTCCAGGGATTTTACCCCCGATCACTCCAATGATCAGCACTTTTTGAGGGGAAAAAAGTCTAAAAGCCTTATCCAACAAGGTTTTTAGATTGATTCAGCAAGCCCTAGTTAGTACAAATAAACTAAATGCGATCTATCCATTCCCATGGAAACAGCAAGCTCTCAACGACCTTGAGAGTGGTTTACATTTTAATCTATTCCCCGGTAGAGATCGGCGATGGCTAACTCTAGGTTAATACTTGACAGGATCACGCGATCGCCTGTCTCGTAAATAGTCGTTTCCCATATCCCCAGAGAATTACGACGACGGCATTCCACGCGCTGGATTTCTTGGGAAATTAATACATATTCTTCTAAAGTTTCTATCTGTTGATAATCTTGGAATTTTTCGCCCCTGTCAAAAGCGGCCGTACTGGGGGAAAGCACTTCCGCAATCAGTTTCGGATAGCGTTTCAGATAACGATCTTGGCGATCGCGCGGATCGCAGGTAACAAAAGCATCGGGATAGTAAT
Source organism: Microcystis sp. LEGE 08355 (assembly GCF_015207185.1). NCBI lineage: Bacteria > Bacillati > Cyanobacteriota > Cyanophyceae > Chroococcales > Microcystaceae > Microcystis > Microcystis sp. LEGE 08355. The sequence goes on from NZ_JADEXI010000229.1 coordinate 582, forward strand.
AAAATTGATCTTGATAGTTAACCTTGACATTACCCGAGTGAAACCGACAGTCTGTAGAGTCGCCGAAATGTTCGTCAATGACTTTGAGAAAATTGAAGGCGATGCGCTCGTGATTATCCGTACCGCCGGCCATCGCGTAAACCAAACCACGTCGGTATTCATGACGGATCTGACTCTGGCGCTCGATAGCGAGATATTCTTGGGGACTGATGTAGTTGGGAACTGCGATCATAATCTCTAGGGGAAAGCCTACTATTAATCATAGTACGAGAACGGCTCTGGCTCTCCTATTCTTTGTGTGATAATTTTTGCTTATGGAATCGTGAAATGCTTATCGGGCAAGACTTTTAGGGCTATTTTTACGTTCAGCGAAGCTCAGTCGAGCCGCGGAAGAAACTATCAGTATAGACCTCGTTTCCACACAGAAACCAGAAGAGCCAAATTTCCAATACTCAGTTTAAATTTAGTACAGCTTAACCAGATTACTTGGAGTAGATAAAATCTCTGAAAAGGGGGTTTTAGTCTCAGCCAAAAATTCAGAAATTGTCTCTCCTTTTCAACAACTATTTGATGTTTTGCCTCCACAGGATATGACATTTTTTCCTTCTTAGCTGAAACTGTCTTGCTTAGTATTAAGCCAGCCCCTTATTTAGTTGTAATCCGTGAAGATTTGCAATTCACTTCTCCTTCCACTGGTAAAGATTTAACATGAGAACCTTGAAACTTTTCCATATTGCTGACTCGCCACATAGACAGAGGAAAAGTAATAGCAAATAAACCAAAAACTCCCACTAAAATCCAGACGATATTGTGCATTTTACGAGAGGAAAGTTTTCTAATTTGAACATCCATTTTGTTACCTCCATAAGTTTAAGTTAAGGGTAAATAAGGAAAGATAGGATGCCATGACATAGCGGTGGCGGCAATAATGAGGGCGAAAAACCAAAAGAGAATTGTTTTAGCCTTAATCTTGCGATCTTTCCAGAGATAATGGAGTATAGGCCAACTGATTAACCAGCCAATTAATAACATAGTTTCTTTGCCGGTATAACTGCCAATATTACCCCACATTTTGCTAGGATTTTTACTGCCAGGAATCCAAGACCCTAAATTCCAGAGCAGAGTTTCTACGGTTTTTGTCTGGTCTGCATCGGAAAAATGGTGAGAAACCATCATTAAACAACAACCGATTGCGGCGCTAATAATTGCCGCAGCTGCAGGGCCAGAAGTAGCGGGAGAACGTTTGGCACCTTGGGCTAAACCTTGGGGAAATTGTTGTACAAAAGCCCAGATTTTACCGTACCAAGGGCTATCAACATAGGGTTGTGTCATGAGAGTTGCTCCTATTTTTTAAGAGTTCGTAACTGTGTAAAACCCAAAATTCCCACCGCTAAAAGTCCCATAATGGTGCTAGGTTCGGGTACAGATTCTAGGAGAAAAGCGCGGGTTTCCGTTTCTCCCAATTCATTAGTAAAAGTGCCAAAACCAATAATTTGGCCACGCCCATTAATGCCCGTGGCTTGATTTAAAACCCAACCCGTACCATTAATGACTAAATTATTTAAATCAAATAACTGGCCTTCTTGCCAAAGAGTCCCATGGGCAACTTCACTAGCAAGATTAGAAAAGCCAACAATTTGACCAGATTCGTTAATACTTAAAGCATCGCCTCGCGTACCACCAAGACTGCCTAAATTAATCAAATTGCCGTTATCCCAGAGGAATCCACTAGAGGTTAAAGTGGCTCCTGAACCATTAGTCGCTTGACCAATAACTAAGCCATTTTCGTTAAGATCTCGGGCAAAACTTTGGGCGAATCCGTTGGGAATTCCTAGATTAGTCAGGACAAAATTACCATTGGCATCCTGCTCCCAAAAAGCAGCACTGTAGACATTAGTTCCGTCCACTACACCATCGGAGTCTACATAACCAACGATTTCGGTATTGTCATTAATGGCTAAACCAAAATTTTGATCGCCGTCAAGACTAGGTAAGTTGATGCGCGTACCATCTTCCCAGAAAATAGCGTTTCTTCGATTGGTTTCAAAGATATGATAACCAGCAATCTGATTGCTGTTGTTGATGTCGATAAAATAACTTTCCAGGCCACCAAAGTTATAAATGTTGAGGTCGTAACCCCCGGAACCGTTAGGAGTCCACAATAACGCCCGGTCTGTGGGTCCGGCGGTTTCATCTCCCGCACCGACAATCATCCCTGCGTCATTAATAGAACGAGATAAACCACCGCGACCGGGGAGAGTGACGGGGGTGCCGCCATTAACTGGGCCAGTAAGGGGTAAAGCCGTTATCGTACCGTTTTCCCAGATATAGCCACTAGAAGCGGTATTACCGGCAGTGCGGGAACGACCGACGATTTGACCTTGGTTGTTAATGCTGGCTGCCCTCGTATCCGTACCATCGGGGCTGAGTGTACCCAAGTCGGTGATTTTATACATCGAACCCGCTAGGGCAGGAGACACAGTATGTAAGCCGAAAACAGTGGCTAGAACGAGCGAAAGTTGAATTTTAGTCATTTTTGAGTTGAATCAGCAAATAAGGGTTTACAGAGCCTGAATTTTGGCGACACCGAGGCCGCTAACGAGACCACCCATAGCAAAAAACATCATTGCCATCAGAGCAATGCAAGTGGCTGTTAACACCGGTCGGTTAGCTTTGTCCAAAATTGAGTCGCCGTATTTCCAGAGAATCCAAGTGCAGGCCACGCCTAGGGGTAGGGTAAAAAGGACGCTGAATTCGTGGTATTCCATGAGGACGTATTGACCGAGGGGCGAATTTTCCTTTAGCCATGCCCGCGCACCGCCAAACTCTAAATCGGCCCGATAGCGCATATAGGCTAAATTACCAGTGGCGATCGCTAAAAAAGCGAGGACGGTAGCCCAGAAGGTGAGGGTTCGCATTTGCCGCAAGAGTTTGCTAGAACCTCTTAACAGGGGAAAAGCGAGGTGGCCTGCGTAAACAATGACGACTAGGGCTAATAAAGAGCCAAAACCGTGAATTGTGCCTAACCATCGCTGCCACGGACTCGGATGCAGGAGATTGACGAAGGGCAGGAATAAAAATAAGCCCGCCGAGAGGATTCCTAGCCCATAAACGCAAACGGTGGCGATATCTAGGGTTTTGGGGAAATCTATTTTTTCGGATTCTGTGGGATCAGATAACATCTGCTTCTCCTTGACGATTTGGAAAGAGTAAATGAGAAATTATCTCAATTAAGTCGAACTTTGATCAAAAAAGTCCAGAGAATACCTGTGTCCAACCATCAAAGGATTTTTAGACTCAAGTTGACGCTCAATAACGTCAAGACTAGAATTTAGACATAGACAAAGCTGGCGCTAAATGATTCTAGTAATCACTTAGCCTCAACTATGCACTGCTAAAGGAGCGACTGGCATCGCTTCTTTGGTTTAATCAGGCTCTAGACTAATTTTCTTGTCAACCATTCAGTCTAGGGCTTTTTTTTAGCCAAGTCTAGTATCAACAATATTTTTTAATAGTTGAGAATAATTCTTAACTATTTTGAAGCTAATGCTTAAATCTCTGGCACAATTGATTTTTGATGGTTTAAAAACGCTAAAAATAAGGATTAAGTGGCATAAAATATCCAAATAGACTGTTTAATTGATTACTGTTCCTTCTTAATTCTCCTGGCTACTGGCTGCTGACTCCTAACCAACCAAGATAATTTTTGATTTTTACAAGAGGTCTATTCCTAAGGGTGTCACACTACGGCTATCGGTCTTCTCCCCACTCCCCCCCCGCAACGCTCACGAAGTGGTCTCCCCACTGCGGTAAACTAAATGAGATGATCCACGGGAGTTATGACTATGACCACTCACTTTATTAGTGCCGAAATCGACCTACAGGAAACCCCGCAACAACTGCAGCAAGAAATCGAAAAAGAATTAGCCAAACGGGGTGAACCCTTGCGTTGGGCAATCACAGAAGTGGATACCGAGAATAATCAAGTCAAAGTCGAAGCGATTGTCACCACTGCCTCGTGAATTCCCGTCCCTATACCGCCGTCCTAATTATTCCCACCGGCATCGGGGCCGCGATTGGCGGTTATGCTGGGGATGGCATTCCCGTGGCCAGAGCGATCGCCGAAGTTTGCGATCGCCTAATTACCCATCCCAATGTCCTTAATGGCGCACAACTGTACTGGCCTCTGGACAACACCTATTATGTGGAGGGTTACGCTTTAGATCGTTTTGCCCGGGGGGATTGGGGATTAAGTCCCGTCCATCAAAATCGCATCGGGTTACTATTCGATTGCGCCATTGAATTTGACCTCTTGCAAAGACACCTTCAGGCTGCCGATGCTGTCCGGGCCACCCTAGGCTTAGATCTGACCGATTACGTTATCACCGATGCCCCCTTAAATGTGCAGTTGCGAGAGGCAGCCTCTGGGGCCAGTTGGGGAACAATTGGTAATCCCGACAGCTTGCTGCGGGGAGCAGAAAAACTGATTAACCAGGGCCGGGCGGAAGCGATCGCCATTGTTGCCCGTTTTCCCGACGATCCCGATAGCATGGCCCTGGCTAATTATCGCCATGGTCAGGGGGTGGATCCCCTTGCCGGGGCCGAGGCGGTAATTTCCCATCTAGTAGTCCGACAATTCCAAATACCGGCGGCCCACGCTCCCGCTTTAAGTCCGCTGCCCCTCGATCCGCAACTTTCCCCCAAGGCCGCGGCCGAAGAAATCGGTTATACTTTTTTACCCTGCGTTTTGGTGGGTTTAAGTCGCGCCCCCCAATTGGTCAAGCGGCCCGGTCCCGATGCTATTTGGAGCCGGGAGGTGGACGCGCTGATCGTTCCCGCCAGTGCGTGCGGTTCTAGCACAGTTTTGAGTTTTTGTCAAGAAAAAACTGTACTGATTTCCGTACAGGAAAATAGTACAAGAATGAAGGTGGCCCCGGAACCCCTAGGGGTGAAAGCAATTAGGGTACACTCGTATATGGAGGCGATCGGTGCGATCGTTTGTCAACGGGCCGGGGTTAACCTAGCATCTCTTCGCCCTACTTTAAACTCTTTACGCTGTTTATCCGAGAATCCGTGACTAATTCCCCTAATTCCGAATTTGATCCCCTGACACGCACACAAGTCCTCACCATTATGGCGGTAACGGCGATTATCTTGCTGGTAGTCGCCAAAGTTTGGCAATATTTCGGTGCGATCGCTATTCCCGCCATTCGCTGGACTCTCCCGGATTTCTTGTTCGGATTAGCCTTAGCGGGGGCAATTAGTGGAATTAGTGGGCTTCTCTATCGTTTTTGGTCTAGTTATCGCCATAGTGCTAACGCTTACTTACAATTAGTCATTAAACCTTTAGCTTGGCCTGATTTAATTTGGATTGGATTACTGCCGGGGTTAAGTGAAGAATTATTATTTCGCGGGGTAATTTTGCCAGCTTTAGGCTTAAATATCTTTGGTTTAACCGTTTCTAGTCTAATTTTTGGTATCCTCCATTTTAGCGGTTCCCAACAATGGCCCTATGTTATCTGGGCAACTGTTGTCGGTTTTGCCCTCGGTTATACCGTCATCATCACCGGTAATTTATTAATCCCGATCCTCGCTCATGTTATCACCAATCTCCTCGCTAGTTTTCTCTGGAAATTACAGCATAGTAATCAGTAATCAGTAATCAGTTATCAGTGGGGAAGTTATCAGTGGGGAAGTTATCAGTAATCAGTAATCAGTAATCAGTTATCAGTGACTACTCCTGTCTCCTATAAAAAAAATGGAAGTGCAATTTCGCGAATTTAATCCTTTTGATGTCTGGTTTTGGCTGGAATTTTCGACGGTTCCCTCGAATATGGAACAGCAGTATGTAGAAGAAGTTTTTGCTTCTTGGTTTTATTTGGGTAAATTAGGAGCTTTCAATGCCGAAAACCTACAGGTACAGGAGGTGGGAATCGATATTAGTTATATGGAATACGATCCAGATATGGCCGAAAATGCCTTCATGTCACCGATGCACAATATGACCGATTTTGAATACTTAGGTACTTGGGGACGTTGTTGGTTTGACCTTGGTACTAGCGATCTTATTGCTTTAGATATTTTAATCAATGCCTTGACCCAATTAAGTAAGGATTTTGTCGATATTAAACGTTTAATTATCGGGGGAGAAAATCAAGATTGGCCAGTTAGCGATCGCAGTAATTATCTTTTTAGCGAATAATTAGGGTTTACTGAAAAAGTTTCTTGGTGGAGTCAGTATTCTCCGAGTCAGGAGACAGGAGACAGGAGACAGGAG
>NZ_JADEXI010000230.1:0-6856 GCF_015207185.1 Microcystis sp. LEGE 08355
GTGTAGGGTGTGGGGTGTAGGGTGTAGGGTGTGGGGTGTAGGGTGTAGGGTGTGGGGTGTAGGGAGTTTTCTCAGTGAACTGATAACTGATAACTGATAACTGATAACTGATAACTGACTCCTAACCCAATGGTAGATGTGGGATTTTTGCAGGAGTTCTATTTTCCGACAAAGATAAGTAAAAATTATTTATTGACCGTAAAAACTTGAGAATATTTAAATTAACATTTCGCAATATTTACAAATTCTTAAGAATTAATTGAGAAAGATTTTTATTTAACAACGATGTTATGAAGGTAACAGCGATTTGATAGAATTTCATAATGGGTTACTCTGTGCTTTTTTGGGCAACAATGGTTGAAACCCTTGCCACACCTACAGGGTGATCCTAATTAAGACGGGTAAATCAGTCAATTTCACGGGCAACGATGATCTTTTTTTTGTGTAGTTTTATTGCAAAAAAAAAGTTTTTTTGACAAAAAGCACAAAGTATGATATGGACGCTGGTGTATTTTTGGCTGCCAGTAATTATTGCAGAGTTAGGTCAAAATCAGAGGATTTTCTGTTTTCAAGTGATGAAATACAGAAAAGCAGCAATTCGATCGAGAAATCGATAAAAACAGCCTAGACTAGAAAAAGAATCCTCTATCCTGACAGCTATCCTGTGGAGATTACTTTTTTAGGAACCAGTTCTGGGGTTCCCACTCGTTCCCGTAATGTCTCTAGTATCGCCCTTCGTTTGCCGCAACGGGCGGAAATATGGCTGTTTGACTGTGGAGAAGGAACTCAACACCAGTTACTGCGTAGCGACCTGAAAAGTTCCCAAATCCGACGCATTTTTATCACCCATATGCACGGGGATCATATCTTTGGTTTAATGGGACTGTTAGCCAGTATTGGATTAGCTGGTTCTGCTCAGGATATTGATATCTACGGACCTCCCGGACTAGGGGACTATCTGCGTGCTTGTGCTAAGTATTCCTATACTAATTTCGCCAATCGGGTGCGTGTCCATCCCGTTTCCCCCGGCATACTCTACGAAGATGAAGAATTTACCGTCTCCTGTCAGCTATTAAAACATCGTATTCCTGCCCACGGTTATCGCATCGCCGAAAAAGACCGTCCAGGACGTTTTGATGTGGAAAAAGCCAACGCTTTGGGTATTCCCCCCGGACCAATTTACGGCAAGCTGAAAAAAGGGGAAACTGTCACCCTTCCCGATGGCAGCAAAATTCGCGGTCAGTCCCTCTGCGGAGAAACGGAAATCGGCCGTAAAATAGCCTATTGTACCGATACTATTTTCTGTGAAGGATCGATCGAATTGGCACGGGATGCAGATGTGCTAATTCATGAGGCGACTTTTGCACACCAAGATGCCGGGTTAGCTTTTGAAAGTGTTCACTCCACTTCGACGATGGCAGCCCAGGTGGCCTTGGCAGCCCAGGTAAAATTGTTATTAATGACCCATTTTAGTCCCCGTTATCTACCGGGGAATTCTCTGGATATTTCCAATCTGTTAGAGGAAGCGCGGGCGATTTTTCCTAACACTAAATTAGCCTACGATTTCCTCACCTACGAAGTCCCCCGCAACCGTCAAGAAATGGCCTTAGGAGTTAAGTAATTATGCCAGCAGCAGTGGAAGAAAAAAGCATGGTTCCCACGGTTTTAGTGGGTATTGGTGGTACGGGTAACGAGATTTTATCGCGATTGCGTCGTTTAATCGAGGAAAGTTATGGCAGTTTGAGTAATTTTCCGATTGTCAGTTTTTTGGTGGTTGACACGGATAAGGATTATAAAATCAGTAATCCTGAAGCTGCTGGCAGTGCTTTTAAAGATAACGAAAAACACTGGGCCCGGGTGAGTGGAAAACAGGTACAGGAGATGGTATCTGACATGGATAGATATCCCTGGATTAATAGTTGGTTCCCCCCGGAATTAGAGAGAAATATTACTTCCCTAGAAGCGGGGGCGGGACAAATTCGCGCCTGTGGTCGTTTTGCTTTATTTTGTAATTATCATGAGATCCAAAGAAAATTTCTAGACGCGGTGAGACGGGTAAAGGGACAAGAAAACTTTATGCTCGATCACTATGGAATTAAAGTTAGTAATAGTGCTATTAATGTCTTTACTACGGGGTCTTTAAACGGTGGTACGGGTAGCGGAATGTTAATCGATATAGGTTACTGTATTCGTAATTGGTTACGAGGGGAAAGTAGTCCTTTGAGTACGGCAATTGTTCCCACTCCTGAAGCATTTGCGGGGATTAGTGTCGGCGATCGAGTTTTGGCTAATGGTTACGCTGCCTTGATGGAATTAAATTACTTTTCTGACTACAGAACCGAATATCATCAACAGTTTAGCAGCGGTTTAGTTGATGAAGTGGCTAGTAAATTACCACCCTTTGATTTTACCTATTTAGTGGGGACAAAAAACGGAGAAGGTGATTTTAAACTCGGTCAAATTCGGGAAATGATCGCCCAAAATATCTTCCTAGATATGACTTCTGATTTTGCCCCCCATAAACGTTCCATTAGAGATAATATTAAGGGTTCTTGGGCGCAAGCTGACCCAGGGGGGCGCGGTTATCCTAAGCAATTTATGAGTTTTGGGCTATCAACTATTGAAATTCCTATTGCCCAAATTCGGGCCTCCTTATCGGAACGTTTAGCCAAAGATTTAATTAATTGGTGGCTGAATGATTCCGTGATTTTACCCGCTCAAATGTTGGAGTTAGTCAGAGGTGATATCCTCAAAAAAATGCGCTTGAGCGAAGGGGAATTAATTATGGATTTATGTGCCGACAAGGATCGCTCTTTAATTGCCATAATCTCCCAATGGATTAACGAAACTCGTCAGGAAATTAATCAAGATAATTGGCTCTCTTGTACCAAACAGGGTGTTAATATTTTAGGCAACGAACAGGGAAAAATTCTGCAATTTATTGATGATTATTTAACGCCAAGAGTCGAGGAATTTAAACGCAATCATTTACTAGAATTGAGTCCCGATGAACGGCTGCACGGCGATTACCTGAAAAAGATTTATAGTAACCGGGATGAAATTATTCAACGGGGTAAAAAGTCCCTAGAAATGGAGTTTTATAATATCCTTGAGGATCGAAACCGTGGGGTAAAATTTGCCGAGAGTTTTATTGTTTTAGTACGACAAATCTTCACCGACATAGCAGAAAAATTCCGTCGCGATCAAGAACAGGTTTGGAGTCAAAACGAAAGTAAACGTCAACGGGAATACGACACAGCCTTGGCAGAAATTAATGATCTGAAAGATAAAATTCATATCTCGAAAAAAGATAAGATGGAACAATATTGTGAACAAGCTTTAACGGGATTGGAAGGCTATTTAATGGCCAATATTCAACGAAAAACCAGAGGTGCAGGAGTAGAGGTTATTAATCGTTTACTGGAACATCTTAATCAATTAGAAAGCCGTTTTAATCGCTTTCGTCAGAAATTAATTCAAAGTCGCGATCTATTTAATCTGCAAGCTAACCAACAGATTGATAGTGCCGATGCTTTGTTAATTAATGGGATTAAATTATTTGACAGACAAGAATTAAATAGTCTTTATCAAGACTTTATCGAACAATTTGCCTCGGGGATTGCCGGTAACAAAAATGCCTACGATACAGGTATGGATAACCTTTGTTTACCCCTCTCAGAAGAGATTTTAAAGCAATCTAGCCCTCTCTGGAAAGAAACGCGCCGCGCCGATGAAAATATGCGTTTATTTGACATCACCGAGATTGCCGATATTCGTCAAGGAGATTTTCAACAGGTTATCATAAACCAAGCTAATCAACTACTACAAAATGCCCCCGCTAGTAGTCGCATTCAGCAGGAATTAGCCGCTTGCGATCGCTTGTTAAAAATTTATAACAACGATACCGATATTATCAATAATCTTCGCATTGCCTACCAAAAATCGCGACCCCTAATTATGCTCAATCCTGCGGTTTTGCGAGGAAAAGATGCGGGTTTTACGCCCCAATTAAATCAAAATGTTGCCCTGATTGGGGGAAGAAATACCAGTAACCCAGCAGCCCAAAAAATTATTCCAAAACTGCGGGAATTTATCCCCAACGAAGACGATATTAAACCCTTGGGAGACGTGGAAAAATATCGTCTTGTCTTCGTGCAGGAAATTGGCGGTTTTTCCCTACGCTGTCTGGAGGGAATGCGAGAGCTGCGGCAATCCTATCAGGACTGGAAAGGAGAATTTATTCTCGCTAAACGCGCCCAACAAATGGGGGAAAATCGCGATTTACCCATCCCCGTACATATCCAAAAGGAACCGCCTTTCTGGGATGTTTTTCCCGAAGATCCGAGTATTTATCAATTGGTGGTGACAGCCCGAGCTTTGAAAGTGCTTTTTCCAGAAGTCAATCGAGTCACTAATGAGAAAACAATTCGCTATGAAATTAAAACCGCAACGGGATTAAAAAAAGTCGATATCGCCACCAGTTGGGAAGATGCGGTACAGGTGTTAGAAGTAAAAGCTTGTCGCGAAGATAAGGAAAAAATTCAAAGTCAGGTGACAGCTAAGTTACAGGCTGCAGCCACTCCAGAGAAAAAACAAGCTTTGTATCGGACTTTTATCGAATATTTACAACAACGTTCCGAGGAGTTAACAGGAGGAAAAGACAATACAGAATATAAACGGGAAGATGCAATTATTTTGCAGTTAATCCATAACTATAAGTTAGATAGCGCTGGAGAAATTCCTCTTTCTGCGGTGACGGAAGTGGCTAACCCAGCTTTAATTATCTGCGGTATTTGTGGACACAAAAACCCGCCCTCGTCTAATTTTTGTTCTAAGTGTGGGTCAAAATTAGTTAAGTAGAAATTAGATTTTGGGTTTGATCCCCCCTGCCCCCCTTGATAAGGGGGGTGCCGATAGGCGGGGGGAGCCCCCTTGATAAGGGGGGAATCTGACAATTTTTAACACCTACCTAATTTAACGGAAAAAGTGGGGGTGTTAGCTGGACTAACATCCCCCACAATCAAAAATTTTCGGGAAAAATTGCCTAATAGCGAAAAAACTGGATTATAATAAGGTCTTTACTCAAGATTTTTGCTAACCGCTAACTGCCATAAAAGCCAATCAAGACCCCTGTTTATCGAGAGAAAAACCAATGGTAGCCACTTTAAAAGGACGAGATGTTTTAAGAATAACCGACATGAGTAGCCAAGAAATCAGCGCCCTACTCAATCTATCGGCACAGCTTAAAGCTGGTAATCTTAACCCTAGCTGCAAAAAAGTCTTGGGATTGCTATTTTATAAAGCTTCCACCCGGACCCGGGTTTCCTTTACCGTCGCCATGTACCAGTTAGGGGGACAGGTGATCGATCTCAATCCCAGTGTAACCCAAGTGGGGCGCGGGGAACCCTTAGCCGATACAGCCCGGGTACTCGATCGCTATCTCGATATTCTCGCAGTTCGCACCTTTAAACAAGAGGATTTAGAAGCTTTTGCTAATTATTCCCGCATCCCGATTATCAACGCTTTAACGGATTTAGAACATCCCTGCCAGATATTAGCCGATTTACAGACTATCCAAGAGACTTTTCAGACTTTACGGGGAATTAACCTCACCTATGTGGGGGATGGCAATAATGTCGCTAATTCTCTCCTCTTGGGTGGCGCTTTGATGGGGTTAAATGTGCGAGTTGCCTCCCCCGCAAACTATCAACCGGATGGGGAAATTGTCGCCAGCGCCCAAGCTATAGGCGAGAAAACCGGTAGTAAAATCTTAATTACCGACGATCCCGTTATGGCCGTGAAAGACTCTCAGGTGGTCTATACTGATGTCTGGGCAAGTATGGGACAAGAAAGCCTCGCTGATGCCCGAATTCCCATTTTTCAGCCCTACCAAGTCAATGAACAGCTAATGAGTCACGCTGACAAAGACGCGATTATTCTCCATTGTTTACCTGCTCACCGGGGTGAAGAAATTACCGACGGGGCGATCGAGGGTGTACAATCAAAAGTCTGGGAGCAAGCGGAAAATCGGATGCACGCCCAAAAAGCCTTAATGGTGAGTTTATTGGGATTAATCTAGCTCCCGATGCTCAGTTACCTAAAATAATTATTAAACTACATAATCTATCGTCACCGGCTCTGTCCGACACTGGAAGTTAACGCTAGGATTGATGGTAAGAGCAATCATCAGGGCAGCCTCCACACACACTATATGTCAGACACCTCCGCAGTTAAACAGTATCTCGCCCATTGGTTTCAATTGGGAAAAAAAGTTATTTGTCCCAAAAACCAAGCTATGCTATTTCCGCTGCCTATCTTCAATGGCGATCGCTATTCGTCGGAGTTTGAAGATTGTTGGCAAAAAATGCTCGATCCTGAAAGTGGCGATTGTTACCTAGAAGGTACTCAACAAACTATCCAAGACTTACTTTCCCCTCAATGGGAATTTCACCCCTGCGCTCGTTGTACTATACCCGTACCAATTGAAGTGCTGGGCCAATCGGGTTTATCCTGTCCCTGCCATGATTTGAGTAATTGGCCCAATTTAGAATTACCCCTACCCCATTTACCCGTCAATAGTCAAGAAAATCTCGATCGCATCCGGCAAAGATTGCTAAAAAATTCTCACCCACATTAACCAGACAAAAAGAGACGTTAGGAGTAACGTCTCGAAAAAAGGATTGATATTTAGGGTCTGCTGAATAAATCTAAAAACCTTGTTGGATAAGACTTTTAGACTTTTTTTTCCTCAAAAAGTGCCAGCCGTTGCGGGGATCGGGGGGAAAATTCAGGTACTTTTTCCCTGAAAATTAGGTAATTGACTACCTCAAAATCGGTAAAACCCCACACCCCACAC
>NZ_JADEXI010000231.1:0-6835 GCF_015207185.1 Microcystis sp. LEGE 08355
GCTACACCCCGTCCCCACCAACAAACTTTTTGCCGCAAACCCTAGTTAAATTATGCCTTGGAAGCGCATTAATTCTATCTCTTGTTGTAGTCCGGCTTCTAGAGTACGAGGAGTAAACCCTAAATCCCTTTTAGCTTCTTCGTGGGCATAAGCTTTGTCTTCTTGTAATCGCAAGATTTGTTCTCGTCGCACTGGTGATTTTTTACCTAATGTTTTTTCTAGTAGGGTAGCTGACCAAATGCCAAAGTTCAAGGGAAAGGACAGGGGACGCACCGATTGGCCTAATAATTGTTCTATCAAGAAAATTAACTGACGGAAGGAAACAATACTACCTCCGGAAAGATCGTAAGCACCTTGTATATCAGGACATTCCCAGACTTTTAACAACATCTGGGCAATGTCATCAGCGTGAACTGGTTGTAACAGGTTATCACCAGAGCCAAAAATGGGAAAGAATCCGTAGCGGTGACAGAATTTAATCAATTTGTGTAGGTTTTTATCCTTAGGGGTGCCATAAATCATTGTCGGTCTCAGCAGACAATAAGAAGCAGGATACTCTTGTAAATAATTTTCTGCTTGTTTATACTCGGCAGAATATTCATTATATTTTGAATATACTCCTGTGGTTCCAATAATAATTAATCGGGGATTTTGTTGGAATTTTTTTAGACTATTAAGTATAGTTGGTACTTGTCGAAGTTGGACGAGATGGATGATGGTTTCAAAACTATTTTCCCTAAAAATTCCTTCCCAGGTTTCTGAGATAGAGCTATCGCCAAAATCGTAGGTTAAATTCAGTCCTAGACTATCTAACATACTGCGATCGCTAGTGGGTCGAATTAAACAATGTATTTCTATTTCAGGCTTAGTAGATGCCAAATGTTGCATGAAAAAACCACCAGGCAATCCCGTAGCACCTGTGATTAATATTTTATTCTCAATCATCATTTTTTCTCCTTTTGGCTAAAACTTGCTGATAAACCTGAAAGGTTTTTTCAAACATCTTCTCAAAAGTATATTCTGCTTCGTAGCGTTTGCGTCCTGCCGCTCCCATTTTAGCTCTGAACTTTTGATCAAGAACTAATTGTAATAGTCTCTGGTGTAAAGTGTTAACATCTCCTCGCGCTACAGTGTATCCGGTTATTCCTTCCACAATTGCTTCCGATGCTCCACCCACATCTGATACAATTACTGGTAATCCCGCTCTCATTGCTTCGATTGTAGTGCGAGGAAACCCTTCCCAATTAGATATTAAAGTAAATACTTGGGCTTGAGCTAGGACTTCAGCTACATTATTACGAAAACCTAAAAAGTTAACTCTGTCGATAATTTTTAGCTCCTTAGCTAAGGTTTTAATTTTTTCTAAATCCGGACCGTCTCCGACCAAATCTAAATGGGCTTCAGGAATATTTTGAAAGGCTTTCAGTAAGGTTACATGGTCTTTTTGCTGATCAAATCTTGCCACCATAACAATACGAACAGGATTAGCAGCACTAGGATTAGCTCTCAATTCTGTGGGTAGATCTGGCATCCCATTATGAATGGTTAATAATCGCTGCGGTTGCATACCAGTTTTTATTCCAATTAATCGATCTTGTTCCGAAACACAGATAATTTTATTAGCTAAAGGTTCTGTGATTGTTTCCAACCACTGATAGATAGTGCGACTCGGCTCTGGTACACCTCCTGTAAAAGCCCAACCATGGGCGGTAAAAATGCAAGGAGTCTTACTTTTTCTGGCAGCTAACCGCCCTAAAATTCCTGCTTTACTAGAGTGAGTGCTGATAATATCTGGTTGGAATTCTGCAATAATTTGTTTGATAAAATTCAAGGTTTGCCAGTCTTGAGTTAAGTTAATTTTTTTGCCAAAGTCTTGACAAGATACATTGGTTATGCGATGACTGATTAGATCGTCATTATAAATGCCTTTTGTTCCAGTAATAACTAAGACTTGATGGTGAGAATCTTGCAAAAATCTCGCTAAATCTCGCACATGAACCTGTGCGCCTCCAACGGTATCTGCTCTAGTTATAATAAAAAGTATTTTCATTTCATGCACAGTTTAGATTATTGATTTATGGATAATTTTAGAAAAACAGTTTTAGGTTTTTAAAACTTGATTAGCTTTTTGCAATAGCTGCAACATTTTAGGGGCGGTTATTTGAATATTATACTTATCTTCGACAAGTTTTCTGCCAGCCCATCCCATGCTTTCTCTTAAATCTCGATCATGTTTCAGGTTTTGAAAAGCTTGCAGCCATTCAGCTTGACTACTAGCTTGAAAGCCGTTGATCCCCTCCTTAATAATCTCTGCGTTCACCCCCACTGGTGAACCAATAACTGGGCGAGTAGATGCCATATATTGGATTAGTTTAAATCCGCATTTTCCTCGCTCAAATGGCGTATCGGTAAGGGGCATAATCCCCACATCAAATTGTTGCATCTCTTTCACCTCGGTTGCCTCAGACCAAGGCTTAATTTCTAAAGGTATATCCTCTAGATTTGTCTCTTTAGCACCAATAGCAACGACTTTGGCACCACCATCTCGACAAATCTCTTTTAAAACAGGATAAAGTTCTTGCATATAATCGACAAACTTCAATGGACTTCCTATCCAGCCGATGGTAAAGACTTCATTTTGAGGAGCTTTTGATAAGGGATAGCGATCAAGATCGACGACGGTGGGTAATATTTCTACCCATTTAGCTCCTGCTTGTGTTGCTCTGTTAGCTAAGTAATCATTTCCCGCAATCACTAAGCGAGCATTCTGCATTACTCGATCGATTTTCTGTGCCAATAGCCATCTAACTACAGAAGCAGAATGTTGATCGTAACGGTGGAATACTGCGTCATCATAGTCAACTACATAAGGTGTTCTTCCTCTGAGAAATAGTAATTCTAGCCAAGCTGGTAGCCAAGGTAATACTTCCTTTTCCAACCAGATTAAATCGTATTTTTGAGATTTCAACAGCAGCGAAATTCTCTGTTGATAAGCAGATAATAATCTCGATAAAGGGTATTTTTCCCCTAAGTAGCGAGTTCTAATATAATCATTATCTAATAAAGGAGCGGTCTCAACCTCTATTCCCTCTTTTTTCAAATAAGGCAAATATTGGTAGGTACGATAGCGGCTACTAGCACCTAAAGTATCGTAGCGACTGAATAACAAAATTTTCATCACTGTTGAGGATTTAATTAGATTATTTTCCTGTATAAACTGGAGAATTGAAGATATTCTTTAGGTATGGCGAAGATGATTAGCTCCTTTATATCTCTCAATAATCATTTGATCAGAAACTACTTTCTCAGGAGATTTTTTTCCTAAGAAATATGTACAAGAAGCTCCATCGAGAGCCTGAGGATTATTTTTGAATAGATAGTCAAAATATTTAAGCCAAGAAAACAATAATCTCACCATTGCTTTAGTTAATAATCTTGAGGTATTATTGCCAGCAAAACATAAAGCGAAATGTTCGATAGACCAGACTAAAACTGTTCCAGGTCCAGCAACTAAACCACTGGAAATTTCTGAAAAATAGTTAAACAAACGCCGATGACCAGAAAGGGTATATCTGGTAAAATCATAGGCCCCTTCATGAACCTGCTGCATAAAGGGAATTTCTGAATAAATTACCCCGCCATCTTTGAGAACTCTGTGCATTTCACTAACGACTTTTTCGGGGTAGAGAACGTGTTCTAAAACTGCTGTAGTAATAATACCATGCAAAACTTGGTCTTGAAAAGGAAGATCGTGAGCATCACAGAATAAATCGACATCTGCATTAACATCAACATCGGAATATATCAATTTGATATTGCTATATTCTGACATTAACCTATCCAAATCTCTTTTCTGATTTCCTCCACCCACAACCAAGACATATGCTAAGGTAAACTTTTCTAAAGTCTGAGCAAAATTTTGCATCCTCTCAATATAGTTTAAGGTGATCGATGGACTAGGGACAATTTTTGAGAATATATTTTTTTCTTTTGGACTATGATTAGTCACCGTATTAGTATAAAAAGAGGGAGAAAAAATTTTATTATCTTCTCGAATGAATACCGGTTTATTATTGACAATAGCAAATTCAGAATTACAGTTTTTGCAAATAATCTGATGATCATCAAAAATTAATTGACTACTTTGGCACTTAGGGCATTGACTCAACGTCTCGATAAATTGCTGCATTTTCTTACTCCGATCGATTAACTAAAAGTATGCTTTTTCTCAAGAAACAAAGTTACACTGGCAATATACTTAAGAAAAAATATAGATAAAAACTACAAGATAAATGAGCTATAATGGTTGGTATAGATTGATTTTGGTGTTCGTTTCATTTTCTTGTCTAGGTATAGTTGATAAAGTTCCCTCGTATATCTGAAAGATGTTCTTGAATTAGATATTTTGCCCATATTTAAAATCTCTTGGTAGCTAATATAGTTAGTAAAATAATGTAAATAATCCGTAGGTTTTTCAGTCCAATCTTCCCAGGATATACCCGATTCTTTAGTCTGACGATGAAAAGTCCCTAAACCTAAAGTGCTTAAAAATTTAATGTTATCAAACAAAAAATCAAAATTTTTAACCTTATGAACTAAAGGTAAATGAATATGCCATTCCCAGAGAACGTTAGACAAGGAAAATAGATGTACAGAATATCCATTCATTTTTAATGTTCTAGATAGCTCAAGAAAAAAAAGTAGATGATTCTTGACGTGTTCCACCACTTGGTTAGAAATAATTACATCAAAAAAATTATCTGGATATTGCCACTTTTCATCATCATAAATTAAAGTTAGTCTTTCATGCAAATCTACCTCAGAAAAATTCTTTGATAGATTTTCAATTGTTTCATCCATAAACCCCTTTTTTTGAACACCATGATTAACCACGTCTAAACCATAGACTTTCCAATTAATATTTGGCTGTACACAGGGAAGATTTTTTGTCAAGTATGCAATCAATTGTCCGTTACCACACCCAACATCTAGAATTTTGACTTCTTGATGAGTCGAATGTCTGTAAGATTCAGTATTGATTATACTTAATAAATGTTGATAATTGCTACTATTTGCTGTACTCTGCATAGAAAGTTTCTAACTCCTTTAAATTGTTGATTGCTGAAATATGTTCATGCCAATATCACTCGAATAAAAAGGATTATTCGCAGTATTTTAAAATTCTTTTCAAGGTTTTGTAATCGGTATGTAAATGGATATTGTTTCTAACAACTAAACCTCGTACAGTCCCCCAAATCCAAGATAAAATCAGCCCAGACAAACCAAAATTATCATAAATAACTCTAGCGTACTCCTGCTTACAATTCGCTAATTTTGAATTATCTTGATAGGAACTGCTGGCACCACCAAGTCTAAAAAAAGCAATTGTAGATTTGTCTTTGATTGACGATGCACTCATCTTATAAATCTTTTGATTAAGGTCGAAATCAGCATATATTTTATATTTGGTGTTGAACGGAAGTTGATCAAGTAGGTTTTTCTTAATGAATAGTCCTTGCGGACATAAAGTATTTTTGAACACAATCAATGGATTATATCTACTGATCCGTAGCTGACCGTTATCCATAATTACATTGCCATGAATTATGTCCGTATTGTTTAAACTTGCTTTTTGAATAGATTGGCTAGGTATATTTAACAATATATCATCGCTCCCCAGGTAGTAAATGTAATCTCCTTGACTCAATTTCCAGCCTTTATTCATCGCATCATATATACCTTCGTCAGGTTCGCTTAACCAATAATCTATCTGATCATCATACTTACGAATAATATCAATTGTGTTGTCCGTAGAACCTCCGTCTATAATAATATACTCAACATTATTGTAAGACTGGCTAATGACACTCTGAATTGCTTGCTCTAAGTGCTTTTCTCCATTAAAAACCACCGTTATAATAGTAACCAAAGGAACTGCAAATTTTTCCGATAACTCACTTGTCTCTGGGTAGGAATGCTTGAAATATCCCTTTGTTCTTAATCCTCCTTCTCCCCTGCGTTCTGGATTTGGTGGCAAAAATAAATGAGATTGCACTTTTGCACAAGGATCGTTAATAATAGCAGGCCTCTCCATAGTTACTCGGCGAGTTGTAGAGAAGTTAGCATCTAGCTCGATAGTTTTTTTCTCTTGCAATGGTGGTTTTATTGTCATATCTTATCTTGATACTGGCAAGCTAAAAGCTTTGTAATCTTGATTACAAACTAGCTCAGTTTGTAATTAGCCCTATAGAACTAGAAAGATTATTGAAGCTCTCTCATACTTGCCAAAATACTATTAAACTAGCCTGGGGGTTATATCAGCTAATATGATTAGCTAAAAAAGTTAACTTCTAGACCTAGAGAAATTGTACCTGATCATGAACTTATTGTCAAGAAAATTTTTAACCAGCCCATACTAGAAAGCCAACGGCTCTCCCGGTATAATGAATGGGAAAAATGTTCGCATATCGGTAGTGATCCGATAGTAGTGGCGTAGATATCTTGCTTATCTAGCCTGAGTTGTGTAGAATATTGACTAATAAAAATAATTACCTGACAAATGTCAAGAATTTGCTTTTTATGATTGCTTTTTTATCAATATCTTGTCTTGGATCATTAAATTTTGGTATTTTGGTATTTTGGTAAAGGAAATCAGAAAAATCTTTATAAGCGAATACAAGACCTGAGTAATTCCTCAAAGGCAGAAAGTTGCTTTCTTGAACAAGATAATAGTCATGGTCGAAAAATATCAAGAAAAATAGAAATTTTTAAAGTGAGGAAAAATGAAAGACAAGGGTTGGAAAATCTGCGAAGACTTATTAAAGTAGAAAGAAGG
>NZ_JADEXI010000232.1:0-6829 GCF_015207185.1 Microcystis sp. LEGE 08355
CGCTTATTTAGATACAGAAAATCCCAGTGATTGGATTGCTATTGTGGAAAACTCTCAAGAAATTGAAGCGACATTTACCGCTATTGATAAATGTATTGAAATTAGAAAAGTCGATGGTAGTGGTGGTATGGATAAACGCTGTGATGGAATGCTGACCTATGCTAATTGTTTGATTTTTGTAGAATTAAAAGAACGAAAGGGGAAAAATTCGGGGTGGGTAGGAGACGGAGAAGAGCAACTAAGAAACACAATTCGGGTATTTATTGAAAATCATGGTATAGAGGATTATTCATCTAGAAAAGCCTACATTGCTAATAACAAAAAGCCTAACTTTCAGACTTCACAAACGGAGAGGATGGAAAAATTTCGCCAAGAAACTGGGTTTAGATTAATCATTCAAAACACCATCAAAATTGAGTGATTTAATTCTCTTTGATTCGGTGGCTCTGAAGATATTGATTTTCTAGAGTTTAGAGATATCCTAGTTTGATGTTGAATCTCACCCTGAATCCGTTGCCAAGCTGTGATCAACTTTAAACTTTTCACTCAAGGAGCGCGGAATAGAACCAGCTTCTCGAACACCAGCTTGAATTTCTGGTAACTTGATCATTGAGTCTCTGTCCTCAAACTTTTTCTAGGTACTGGTCAATCCTAATTTATACTAAATCCAGTTATTAAAAACTGATTATTTATTCTCCCCTTTGCATGAGTGCCTCTTGTATGAGTGCCTGTCCTCATATGTTACCTATGCTCAATGGATTTAGGATTAGTATTCTATAATACCAATGCTTAGGAAACTATAAAGAAAATCCCAAGATTAAGCGAATCTCTTGGCGAAAAAGGCTATAGTAGCATAAAATCCGTAATTTTATCCACAAAATTGTTATGACAGTTACCAATAGACAAGAGCTAGAAGAACTGATTCAACAGGTAAAAAAAGCTCAACAACAATTTGCCAACTATAGCCAAGAACAAGTAGATATTATCTTCAAAAAAGCGGCATTAGCAGCCAACAACGCTCGCATTCCCCTAGCTAAAATGGCCGTACAAGAGACAGAGATGGGAGTAATAGAGGATAAAGTGATTAAAAACCATTTTGCCTCAGAAATCATCTACAACAAGTATAAACACAGCAAAACCTGCGGCATTATCGAAGAAGATAAATCCTTTGGATTGCAAAAAATCGCCGAACCCGTGGGCATTTTAGCGGGGATCGTACCCACCACAAATCCCACCGCCACAGCCATTTTTAAAGCCCTAATTGCCCTGAAAACCCGCAACGGCATCATTTTTTCTCCCCATCCGCGAGCCAAAGACTGCACCATCGCAGCGGCCAAAATAGTCTTAGAAGCGGCCGTCAAAGCGGGCGCACCGGCCGGTATTATTGGTTGGATCGATCAGCCATCGGTGGAACTTTCCCAAGCATTAATGCAACATCCCAGCATTAATTTAATCCTTGCTACCGGCGGCCCTGGTATGGTAAAAGCGGCCTATTCTTCGGGAAGACCTTCCCTAGGAGTCGGTGCCGGCAATACCCCCGCTTTAGTGGACGAAACCGCTCACATAAAAATGGCTGTTTCCTCGATTATTCTCAGTAAAACCTTCGATAACGGCATGATTTGTGCCTCCGAACAATCGGTAATCGTTGTCGATAGCATCTATGAAGAAGTTCGACAGGAATTTATTGATCGCGGGGCCTATCTTCTTTCCCCCGAAGAAAGGCAAAAAGTCGTCGGGATTCTCCTAAAAGATGGTCATATCAACCCCGATATCGTCGGTCAACCGGTAGAAAAATTAGCCGCCATGGCTGGAATTTCTGTTCCCGAAGATACCCGCTTACTAATCGGAGAAGTGGAAAATATTGGCTTAGAGGAACCATTTTCCTACGAAAAACTCTCGCCAATTTTAGCCATGTACCGGGCAAAAGACTTTGAAGATGGGGTAAAAAAAGCCGAAAAACTGGTCTTATTTGCCGGTCGAGGTCATACGGCCGTGCTTTATACCGCACCCTCCAATCGGGAAAATATTAAGCGCTTTGAAGACAACGTAGAAACGGCCCGGGTATTAATTAATACCCCTTCCTCCCAGGGTGCGATCGGTGATATCTATAACTTCCGTCTCGATCCTAGTTTAACCCTCGGTTGTGGCACTTGGGGCGGTAATTCCATCAGCGAAAACGTCGAACCTACCCACCTATTAAATATTAAAACCGTAGCCGAGCGCCGGGAAAATATGCTTTGGTTCCGAGTACCACCAAAAGTATATTTTAAATACGGAGCATTACCGATCGCTATTCGGGAATTAGCCGGCAAAAAACGGGCCTTTATTGTCACCGATAAACCTCTTTTTGACCTAGGAGTTACCGCACCTTTACAGGAAATTTTAGAAGAAATCGGCATCACGGTTAATATCTTTTATGATGTGGAACCCGATCCTTCCCTGGAAACCGTCGAACGCGGTTTAAGCGTGATTAATACCTTCAATCCCGATGTGATTATCGCTATCGGTGGTGGTTCCCCCATGGATGCCGCTAAAATCATGTGGCTACTCTACGAGCATCCAGAGATAGAATTCGAGAGCTTGGCCATGCGTTTTATGGATATCCGCAAACGAGTCTATGAATTGCCTCCTTTAGGCGAAAAAGCTCTCATGGTTTGTATTCCCACCACTTCGGGAACAGGATCAGAAGTGACTCCCTTCGCCGTCGTGACCGATCGCCGTAATAATATTAAGTATCCTCTGGCAGATTATGCCCTAACTCCCAGCATGGCAATTGTCGATCCGGAATTAGTGCTGAATATGCCGAAAAAATTAACAGCCTACGGCGGAATTGACGCGTTAACTCACGCTCTTGAGTCCTACGTCTCGGTTTTAGCCTCAGAGTACACCAATGCTCTTGCTCAAGATGCCATCCGACTGCTGTTTAAATACTTGCCCAGTTCCTATCATAACGGAGCTAAAGACCCGAAAGCGCGGGAAAAAGTCCATTATGCGGCGACAATGGCAGGAATGGCCTTCGCTAATGGCTTTTTAGGCATCTGTCACTCCATGGCCCACCAATTGGGGGCAATTTTCCATATTCCCCACGGTCTGGCCAATGCCTTGATGATTTCCCACGTCATCCTCTATAATGCCACCGATGCCCCCTTTAAACAGGCCACCTTCTCTCAGTACAAATATCCTAACGTGAAGTGGCGCTATGCCAGGATCGCCCATTCTCTGGGATTGGGAGGAGAAAGCGAGACCGAAAGTGTGGAAAGATTGGTATTAGCGATCGAATGTTTAAAACGGGAAATCGGTATTCCGGCCAGTATCAAAGAGGTAATTCCCGAAACTGAAGCCGAATTTATGGCCAAATTAGACCATTTAGCCGAACAAGCTTTCGATGATCAGTGTACCGGAGCCAATCCCCGTTATCCCCTGATCGAGGACTTAAAAAACCTGTTAATCCAAGCTTATCACGGCAATTTGCCCCTAGAGGTGGCGGTAAATGGTCACGGTGATGTCAGTCTTGCCGATTTGAAGTTAGATCCGCAACCCTTGAGCTTGTAGAGATAGATTTTGCCTTTGATCCCCCCTACCCCCTAGTAGGGTTGATTCATGAATCAACCCTACCATCAATCAACCCTACCCCCCTTAATCAGGGGGGTTTTGACAGTTTTTAACACCTACCTACTTAGCTACCACTTAAAAATTATCTTTTTTCCCCCGCAGCCGTGCAAACACTTGTACTGGTTCATTGCTGTCCATGGTCATGGCCAAAGCGGGACTATCCCAACGCAAAAAAGGATTAGTCAGCTTTTCCGTCCCCAAAATTGCTGGAATCGTGGGAAGATCTTCAGCGCGATCTTTCTCCACTTCCCGATAACGCTGTTGCAGAGCAGCATTATTAGGGTCAACTGTCAAGGCAAACTTTAAATTATTTAACGTATATTCGTGAGCGCACCAAACCCTGGTCTGGTCAGGCAGCGATCGCAATTTAGTTAAAGAAGCCACCATTTGCCCCGGTGTTCCCTCAAATAAACGACCACAACCCCCCGAAAACAGGGTATCACCACAGAATAACTCGCCGTAATCTCCGGGGTTAACCGGGGGAAAATAGTAGGCAATATGAGCGCGAGTGTGGCCGGGGACAAAGAAAACCTCGGCCGAGCGACCGGCAAATTCCACCCGATCCCCCTCCGCTAAAAACAGCTGCTGCCCCGGAATGCGACCGCGATCCTCCTTTCCCCCATAAACACAAAGATGGGGATAACGATTAATTAAAGCCTGATTAGCCCCCACATGGTCGCCGTGGTGATGGGTATTGAAAATAGCGACTAAATCCACCTGTAAAGCCTCTAATCGCCTGAAAACGGGTTCAGTTTCCGCCGGATCCACCACGGCTGCGATTTTTTGCGCTCGATCGTAGAGAAGGAAAATATAATTATCGGAAAGGGCGTTAAGACGTTCGATCTCCATGGTAGAATCTTGGGCTAAGGTTTAACTCGATCATTTGACATCCTCGCCGCCGTAAAACGGACGGCGATTCCTCACCACGCCACTTTTTTAGGGTGGTCGCATCAACGTAGGGCTATTTCATTCTCCCATCAGAATATCAAAAGTAAAAGCGATCACTGTCTTTGTAAAATGAGAAGTGACCGCCAACCTTTTAAATATATGTTGAGCTTAATAGAAAAACTGAAACAAGTCAAGGACTTTCGGAAAGATCAAGGAAAAAGACACCCTTTATGGATAGTATTAGTAGTAATAATACTGGGAACAATGCTAGGATACTTAAGTTATAGAGAGCTAGGAGAGTTTGCTAAAAATAATCGGCACAGGCTCAGTCAAGAATTTAACATAATTCCAGAAAGAGTCCCATCCTATTCAACAATTAGAAGGGTAATGATGGGAGTTAAATGGCTTTGTTAAAAGTGTTTAATGAATGGGCATTACAAGAATATGGACAAAGAGATGATATAAATTGGCTATATATAGATGGAAAAAGTCTCAAAAACACCCTAGATAGGGTTGGCTGAATAAATCTAAAAACATTGTTCGATAGGACTTTTAGACCTTTAATCGTGCTTCGTGTCACTGAGCTTGTCGAAGTGCTGTTCTAGGTTGGTCGGGGCTTCGGCCGTGAGTTCAGCCGAACGGTTTCATCCCATCAGTAAAACTGAGGGTCTTCACCCCGACATTTGAGATAAATTAACCTAAAAATCCGCTCTCCGTGGCTAGATGTGGGGATAAATTGTAGAATTGTCATGACGTGAGCAAATAGGGATGCAAGGGATTGTCAGTTGTTTTAATCATATTTAATCTTAAAATAGAGAATTGTCCCCGCTAAGATAAAAGTAACAAAATTAGCGACAATAATCGGTTTACTGCTCATATAAATCCCGTAGATTAGCCAAAGAAAAACCCCCAGACAAAAGCAAATAAACATAGTTAGGGACAAGTCCTTAGCCGAACGATAACGCCAAGTTTTAATCACTTGGGGTAAAAAGGAGACAGTGGTTAATATTCCCGCCACGATCCCGATTAGTTCAATAATATTCACCGCTTATCCTCTTGGCTTAGTTTCTCTCATTTTAAACTGTTGACTATCTAAATTACGCCTGACGACCGACGACCGACTCCTAACCTCACCAAGAAACTTTTTCAGCAGACCCTACTTATTGAGCGATTACTATCACTGAAGTGCCGATTTGTACCTTTTCAAATAAAGCCTTTATATCTCGATCGCGCATCCTGACGCAACCGTGGGAGACGGCCCGGCCGATGAGATTTTCTTGCGGTGTACCGTGAAAACCGATAAAATTCGCGCCATCGGTCCAAAATCCGATCCAACGCGCCCCCAAAGGGTTGTTTTTTCCCGATGGCACCAGTTGCCCGGTGAAAGGATGTTCCCAGACTGGTTCCCGCACCATCTGAATCACCCTAAATTGTCCCGTCGGGGTTTCCCAACCCCGGCGACCGATCGCCACTGGGTAAGAAGCGATTATTTTCTGTCCTTGGTAAACAAAAACTCGTCTTTTTTTTAAATTCAGCAGCAAACGGGTTTCCGTTCGAGTTACCGTGGTTGCGGGAAGGGAATTGCCCGGACTAATGGGGGGATTAAGGAAAAATTCCCCTATTCCTAGACATAAACAGAGAATCGGCAGAAAAACTCGCATCTGATACCAGCAAAGTCAAAATTTTTTATCCGTATTCTAATCTGATTGTGAGGATGTCAAACCGTCGATATGGTGAGTGCGGGAGGGAAGGATAAAATCGCAGTCGAGTTAGGCTAATTCGGTTACCTAAAATGTCGGATGAATGCCCCGCTAAATTTTTCGACAAGACATCAACCTTTGCGGGGGATGAAATCCGACCAGGATATTGACTGCGAAGCACGATTTTAATTCTACCATTTGTAGGTAAACTGTGTTATACTTAACTTATCCAGGGTCGAGGATTAATCGATGCTAGTCGTAGAAGCCAAGTTAAAAAACGGGACACCAGAACAATACCAAAGACTAGATGAAGCAATTAGGACATCTCAGTTTGTGCGTAACTCTTGTGTTCGTTATTGGATAGAAAATAAAGGAACAACCCGCAATGATCTCCAAAAACTTTGCGCGGTACTAGCTAACAATAAAGAGACACCATGGGTTAATAAATTAAACTCTCAAGCTCGTCAATCGGCTGCTGATAGAGCCTGGCAATCAATTACTAGGTTTTACCAGAATTGTCATGCCAAGATACCGGTCAAAAAGGGTTTTCCTCGGTTTAAAAAGCATAGTCGTTCGGTTGAGTATAAACTAACAGGCTACAAACTATCTGATGATCGACGTAAAATCAG
>NZ_JADEXI010000233.1:0-6793 GCF_015207185.1 Microcystis sp. LEGE 08355
GTAGCAATGTCAGGGATTAGGGAGGGGTGTGTGTTTTTTAGAAACATAGGGAAACAGACTCAAGAACCGCGTCGTATTATTATCGGAGATGTGCATGGCAGTTTTCAGACACTTTTGCGACTATTAAACCGAGTTGCTCCCGATAGTGAGGATGAGGTTTATTTTCTGGGAGATTTAATCGATCGAGGACAGCAGAGCTTGGAAGTGGTGGATTTTGTCATCAAAAATAACTACCAATGTCTCCTAGGAAATCATGAATATATGCTCTTAAAAGCTCTGACGGGAAAAGAAGTTTCTGAAAAATGGTTCAACGGCTGGATTGAGAGTGGCGGGGCGGCGACACTACTAAGTTACAATAACAATATACCCGCCGAGCATATCAATTGGTTTCAATCCCTACCCGCTTATTTAGACCTAGGAGATATTTGGTTAGTTCACGCGGGAGTACACCCAGAATATCCCCTTGAACAGCAAACAAACGAGCAGTTTTGTTGGATTAGAAATGAATTTCATACCATGACCCAACCCTATTTCAAGGATAAACTAATTATCACAGGTCATACTTTAACCTTTACCTTTCCCGATGTCAAACCGGGGCAACTAGCTCGCGGCAGCGGTTGGCTAGACATTGAAACTGGGGTTTATCATCCTCAAAGTGGTTGGTTAACTGCTTTAGATTGGACAAATCAATTAGTTTATCAAGTGCAGGCTCAAAATAAAAATTGTCGCACGATCCCTTTAGAAAAAGCGGTGGTTAATCTAGATATTGACCAGATTTCTCGTTACTCCTCCAGGGAAAGCTCGTCTAAACCGATGAATCTTTAATGGTGATCAGAAAAGAGAGGCCATAAAACCGGAAGGATCGGTTAAAATAGTTGATAATCTGATTAATACCCTTTTCTAATGACCCTTGAACTCTTATACCAAGCTTTCATCGAAACAATTCAACATCCTGACCCTGAGATAAATCTAGCTCGGGCAGCCCTACAAATAGCCAATTTTGAATATCCCCGTCTCAAAATTGATCACTATTTAAATAGAATAAATTTAATGGCTGACGAGGTAAAAAAACGCCTACCCGATAGATTATATCCTTTAAAAATAGTCAAGGTTATCAATCAATATTTGTTTGAAGATTTACAATTTACTGGTAATAACCAAGAATACTATGACCCCCGCAATAGCTACTTAAATGACGTAATTGATCGCCGCACGGGTATCCCACTCACTCTCTCGATTATCTATTTAGAGATTGCCAAACAGATCGATTTTCCCATGGTAGGAATTGGTATGCCCGGCCATTTTATTATCCGTCCCGATTTCGAGGAAGTGGAAATTTTTGTCGATCCCTTTCACGGTGGTGAAATCCTATTTAAACAGGACTGTCAAGAAAGATTAAGTCAAGTTTATCAACAGCCAGTTAAATTAGAAGAACATTTTCTCAATATTGCTACCAATCAGCAAATTTTATTGCGTTTGTTGACTAATTTAAAATATATTTACCTGAATCGTCAACAATGGTCTCAGACAATTCGGACAATAGATCTACTACTTTTGCTCATTCCTAATCATCCCCTAGAGCTGCGCGATCGAGGTTTAGTTTACTATCAAATTGGACAACTCAGCCAAGCGCAACAGGATTTAGGCTTCTATCTTGCCCTCCTACCCAACGCTCAAGATGCAGAATCCATTCGACAATTATTGCAAAAAATTAACTCTTAAGTCGCCAGCCTGATCAGTTATCAGTTATCAGTTATCAGTTATCAGTTAGCGGTATTAAATGAGGAGTATTAAATGACATTAATAGTGCTGTCTTTTCACTGATTACTGATTACTGTTCACTGAAAAATCCCCCAATCCTTTACTGATAAATGATAACTAAAATGACTATTAGCCCTTCCGTAACCACGAAAAAACTCAAAATCGGTCAACTGCGAAAAGTCCATCATATCGCTTTCAACGTCAAAGATATGGAGGCTTCTCGTCATTTTTATGGGGAAATATTAGGATTAGAGGAATTAGTGGGCGAAAAAATTCCCAGTACCTTAAAAGAATTAGTTGCCCAAGGAAAAGTGGCCAATTTTATCACCCCCGATGGTAAAGTAATTGACCTATTTTGGGAACCAGATTTAAACCCTCCCGACGACAATCCCGAAATCGCTTTTACCCGTGCCAATCATTTAGCCTTCGATATTGCCCCGGAATGCTTCGATTTTGCCCTAGAAGTGCTACAAAGTCAGGGAATTACTATTGCTAGTGGACCCGTGACCCGGCCGACTGGGAGAGGGGTTTACTTCTACGATCCCGATGGCTTTATCGTCGAAATTCGCTGTGATCCCGCATCTTAACGACTCAGAGGACGAAAATTGCCACGAAAAACCAGAAAAGTTAGGGTAATCGCTAATATAATCGCTGTTATCGCAATTAGAGGCAGAGAAATCTGTTTAACAGCGATCGCCAAAAAAGCCCAGATAAACACCCCGATAAAAGCCCGATCTTTTCTTTTTAAACCGACTAAAATCGCGATTATCGCCCCGATAACTAGGATTATTACCGTCCAGATTTGGTCAGTTAGACCCCATCGCTGCCAGTCGATCCAATCTAGCACCGAAGCGACGTTGACAATTGTGGCTACGCTAATCCAAGCGAAATAAATACTAATAGGAGCATTAACTAATAAACCCTGTTTACGATTGACAATCAAGCGATTAATTTCTAAGCGAAGATAAAGCTGGATGAGAGAAAATAAAATGCCTAGCATTGCCAGTAAAGACAGGGTAAAAAAACGCAATTGAAAGAAAATTACCCAGAGAATCTGACAAGCACTAGCGATGGCTAATTCGTAGCCTAACCGACGCAAACGCGGTTCAGTTTTATTAAAAGCCAAAGCTTGGTAAATTCCCAGACTAATTAAACCCAGATAAATTAATCCCCAGATCGCAAAAGCATAATTAGCGGGAATAATTAAGACATCTTGAAAAACTGTATTCGAGATAGCCCCGATATTTTCGCCCTTAAGAGGGAAAATATTAGCGAAAATATTGGTGATAAAAGCCCCTAGAATAGCAAATAAATTTAGTTCTTGTCGGAGACGATCTCGATCAAAATTCATAGGTCAATCAAAGACGGAAAACATCATTTCGCCCTGGGCGGCCAATTGCCCATCGACTCTTGCTTCCCCTTGCATTTTAGCAATTTTATTCATCTTGAAGGATAATAATTCCACCGTCATGATTAATTGATCCCCCGGCACCACAGGACGACGAAAACGGGTTTTATCAATGCCAGCGAAGGCAAAAAATTTCCCTTTCATCCCGGGTAATTGGGTCAAAATCACCCCCCCCACTTGGGCCATAGATTCAACAATTAACACCCCCGGCATCAAGGGACGACTGGGAATATGACCGGGAAAAAAAGGCTCGTTGATCGTGACATTTTTTAGGCCAACGGCTTTTTTACCTGGTACATAGTCAATAATCCGATCAACTAGGGCAAAGGGATAACGATGGGGCAGTAGTTGGCGAATTTCCTCGACGGTAAAGGTAGTTTTTATGACTGGTTCCAACTCGGTTAAGGCTTCGGTAACGATGGTCATGCAAGTCAAAAATTACAAGTGAGATCAGACATTATCTCATAATCAGTTATCAGTGATCAGTGATCAGTTATCAGTGATCACTGATAACTGATCAGATGAACGTAGGTTGGGTTGAAGCATGAAACCCAACGCCCGCTCATGTTACGCTACCGCTAACCCATCCCACAAATAATTGTGCCTCCCTACTTAGCTTAACCAATTAGGTTTTAGATTCGATCCTTGTTATCAGTTCACTCTTTACTGTTCACTGTTGACTGGAAATGGCTGACAGCCTTTTTAGTTGGGCATTTCAGTTAAACGAGCATTTTGATAATAATGGCTGAGAATGCGATCATAAGTCACCCCTTGGTCGGCGAGGGAAAAAGCACCCCATTGACTTAAACCGATCCCATGACCGAAACCGCGACCATTGATGGCAAAAGTACCGTTATCAGCTGAAATCGTGAATAGGGTACTACGCAGCTCCAGTATTCGCCGTAATTGGGTATCAGAGATTAATTTAGAGCCTTGATCGCCCACTATACGCATTCTAATCACTCGTCCGTGGGGAGTGATCCTTTCGGGAGATAGCGATCGCACGCGACCAACACCACCAATTAAACGGCCTAATTCCCTGGCACTAAAGTTTTTTGACCATTGAAATACTGGTGCGACTTGATCGTAATCGACGACACCGCGCAGGTAGGGTAAGGGGGAATTCCAAACATCCTCGACATTTTCCGTATGGCCCCCAGAGGAGGAGTGAAACACCGCTAGAATCGGTTTGCCGTTGAAACTCATAATTTGTCCGGCGGTGGCCTTAACTGCCTCGTGGGTGCTAGTAAACTCGCTTTCTAGACCCTTATAAACTTGGGTGCGGGTGGTAGTATCAAGATCGTAGATGCGATTGCCGGAAGTGTTCATTTGGTAGAGAGCATAGGTACGCGCCGCCACGGATTGGGCTTTTAAGGCCTCTTGCGGCCAGGAGGGAATCGCCTCCGCACCGACGACACTATAGAGATATTCCTCTAAATCGACTAAATTTAGGGCTGTCACCCCAGAACCCTGCCGAATGATCCTTGTTCGTCCTCGATACCAGCGATCATTAATCCAGACGTAACCATCATTCTCCGGTTCGATGATCAATTGACTGGCCTGCCAATCGGCCAAACCCACCGCTTTTCCTCTGGGATTAGCATTGAGGGCATTCATGGCGGTCAATTCTCCTAGGACTCTGCCAGCCCCATCTTTCACCACAGCATCGGTGGAACTGCCCACGGAGACGGCGCTAACACCTTTACTGATAGCAATGCGTAACTCGACAGCAGCTTGGACTGGAGCAATAATCAAAGCCCAAAAAACTAGGACGAGCCAACTATGGGCAGGCAGGCGCTGCAGGTAACTGCCCAGCAGTCTTGCTGTGTGTTTATTGGTCATGGGGATCGGACTCCTCACACAATCGATCGATAATCAATTTTACCCGGACTGGGATTTTTTTGCTACTCCTGTTCGGAAAAATTTTTCCTCCGTCACTTTTTCCCGATTGTCTGACAATTTTTCTGTCCTCTGGCCCCTGAATCGGCAAATTGCCTTATTTTGTCCGATTAATCGGGATTTATTCGGGTTAGTCGATTATTTTAAGTAGGTAGGCGTTAAAAATTATCAGATTTCCCCCCTTAATCGTAGGGTTGATTCATGAATCAACCCTACTATGAATCAACCCTAGGATTAAGGGGATTAAGGGGGGATCAAAGACAAAATCTATCTTCAACTTAATTATAACCACTTACTTAAGTAGTCCAGCAAAATTAATTTTCTAGGTTCGAGTGGACAATCGCCAATTCTTGCCGCCAAACTAGCAGGGATTTCTCCCAAGCTAGTTCCCATTTTTGCGCTAAAAAAGGTCGAGTATTTTTGCCCAAATTATAGGCGATGACAATCTCTTCCCAGAGAGAGGCTAAGGAAAGTGGGGAAGAAAATAAAGCTCCGAATAATCCCCCTAAAAGTAGGACAATAGCTAGAGGGCGACGAGTTTGACTTAATTCAAAAGCTTTCAGTTGCAATTCTCCCGTCACATCGACACCAAAACCCGTTACTATATGCCAGATATCGTGAGTTTGCCGTAGGCGAAGCAGCAGATAATCTGTATCGGAATTGACTTGAATAGACCGATAAAAATTAGGATCAAAATTGAGCCTCATTAGGTGAGTAGCATAATGATAACCCGGGGAATCCTCTGGGAGTTTCAGCAGGGTTTCTAAACAGGGACTAGCGGCCAGATATCTTTGGGCAATTATTTGAGCGGTAGCTCGATCGCTTTTTTTATAATTTTATATTTTATAACCCCCTATTATTCGAGTTCTTGAGGTTCAATAACCAACTTAATTCCCTGAATAATTAATTTGATTTTTTCCCGAGAAAGTCTTCCGATAGACTCCGTTAAAAGACGCTTATCAACCGTGAAAACCTGTGAAATATTAACAACACTGGATTCAGGTAAATTCCCTTCACCCTCATTCAATAAAACATTACCAATAGCTTTTGCTCGTCTCAAATTGGTTGTTAATGCACACACAATAACCGTCCCAATTTGGGACTGATTCAGAGCATCATTTTGCACCACAACACAAGGACGAAGATAAGCAGGTTCAGAACCTTGTGGTTCTCCTAAATCAATCCAATAAATCTCTCCTTGAAAAATCGTCATATTTACTCAGATAATTGACGTTGATGATGGCGTATTCCCTCTAACATTAAAGTTTCTGATTCGTCCAATCCATCACTATAAGCTTCATTCCAACTATCTATTAATGCTTGTTTAGTTTTTTTTTGATTATTCAATCCTAATTGTTGATGTAACTGCTCCAATAACCATTTTTTATCTTCAAACGAAAAATTTCGTAACTTTTGTTCCAGTTCAATAATTTGAGGGGATATCATAAAATTAACTCCATTTTTGAGCTATAGCGTTTCCTGTTCGCAAGAGGTACATTATCGATATTGAAAAGCTTAATCAGCAAAGGTTTAACTGTGCCACACAGGTATGAGAAACGCTATATATCATAATTCTAACAACAAAAAAGCACCCCCTTGCGGGAGTGCCTTTTCATTCAGACTAGGAATTAACCATTGATAGCAGGAGCGGTCAGAGCCACAGGAGCCTGTTCACCACTAGCTAAGTCTAAGGGGAAGTTGTGAGCATTGCGCTCGTGCATTACT
>NZ_JADEXI010000234.1:0-6778 GCF_015207185.1 Microcystis sp. LEGE 08355
ATCTGATAAGTTTTGATAATCCATAATTTTGCTAATAAACATAGCAAAATTATAGATGATTTCCTGACCTAAGATCACATTTTATTCTTTTTTCCACTTCAATCTAAGAATTGAGAAAAAAGCAAAAGCTTATATTATACCATAAAAAAATTATGCAAGAGGTCTTATGAAAGCCAAATTTGTTTTAAACTCGCTCAAATCGGATCGAAGGGAATTAGACGTGAATCTTCTCCTCGTTTCTGGGATTGGCTTGGGAATCACTAGCCATTTCCGCTCTGCTATTTCCGCTTAGAAATGCTCTATTCTATGGAATTTAACGATGAAGGAACCGAAAATAGCGGCGAATTGGTTTCTATCGGTGGGAAGCTTCCCCTATTGCGAGAATTGAGAACCTCACAACTGTTAGATTTTTTTGTTGCCTTGAGTGCTAACAAGGAGAAAAATCTCAGGAAGCGAATAAATCAATGGCTTTATCCTAAAACCAGGCCGGGGTTCTACATGGAGATCAAGCCGAACCTGCACCTCGCCTACGCCGATCAGAGGGATGGTCACGGCACTCAACACTGGTGGCGGTTGTTTTTCGATGAGCATTGGCAGGAAAGGATCGAGCAAATCGTTAGGGGAAGCGCCATCGTCGTCGGTCGGAGCAACAATGGAACGACCGAGTGGGGCGGGATGATGTTTCGATCGCCCGTGGAAGTAAAAATCGCTGAAGCTTTGGATAGAAGGGGTTTGTTATTTTTCGGCAATGCGAGGGGGCGGATAGGTGGTCAGGGTTCTCCCCTCTCGGCATCTACCATGACGGGAAGACTAGAGATAGATTTCTTGGTCTTTCATAAAGGGAAGTGCATCAGCTTGGAAATCGATGGTAAACACCATCAAGAAAATGGCCAGACCCATCGCGACTACATAAGAGACCGGTTGCTTTTACGAGAAGGAATCGCCACCGCAAGGTTTACAGCCCAAGAATGTATGGAGTCCCCCGACGCGGCGATCGAGGAGTTCTTGAATCTGTTTTAACAGCTTCCATATAGAGTAGGTTAAAAATGCAACAACCATCGAGTCCGGCATGGCCAGTAAATGATCGCTTTTTAGAACTCCGTTGTCGCTGGTTGACCCTGATCGGGGAACACCTGCAAGACGATCGAGGACAACTATTAGAGTATTGGCGGGTTGAAAAAGCTGATTCCGTCATCGTTCTGCCCGTTCAAAACTCGATGATACTGCTGCCCGCTCCCAGTTATCGCCCCGGACTGGGACAAACAACCCTCGATTTCCCCGGTGGTCGGATTTCCGAGGGGCAAGACCATCACGAGGCGGCGTTGATGACTCTAAAACGAGAATTGGGAATTGAAGCGACGGCAGTGACCCGATTAACTCCCCTAAACAGCGAGGGTTGGGCAGTAAATAGCTCCTTTTCCAATCAGAAACTTTACGGTTTTACTGCCGATATCGACGGCGGGCTATCTACCAGCGAACTATTGACCTATCCCGCTAATTCAATCGGAGTCAGCGATTTGTTGAAGTCCCTCACCTGCCTGCAATGCCGCGCCGTCCTGCTGGAATGGTGGTTAAAACAAATCGAAGGATAGTACAAATTTATCCCCTAGTAAAGGTTAGATACGGTGGCGATCGAGTTATCGGGTTCCATCGATGGAAGAAAGTTATAGTACAAATTTATTACCTAGTAAAGGTTAGATACGGTGGCGGGAACGATGGGGGTATTCGATCGCTCTAACGGATGGACACTAGAGATAGAACGTGATGCCGTTTTGTCCTCTTATTGCCGGACTAAAATAACGACAACTGACCGATAGACACGGAACCGAGCCGGAACTTGTGGCGCTCAAGGTGACAGGCGCTACAGAGGGCGATCAGATTTTCGGGGCGATTATCCTCTGGTTGTCGGTTGTGGTGGTGTACGGCCAGTTTACGGATCGAGCGCTCGGAAATGGTCAGGTCGCTGACATCTTCCCCCGGTCGTAAACACTGCATCCCGCAGCACTGACATTTCCAGCCGGCTTTTTCCTTGACCCTAGCGGCAATTTCCCCCCAATTATCGGGATAACGGTTTCTTCCCATCATAACTATCTTAGCGATCGCTACTGTCTATCCTAACAGAAACGACGGCATTTGTCGGTAGCTAGAGTTTCCCGAACGGTTGGCCGTAGAACTCCCACATCTCCTTGTTGAAAGGAGGTCGCCACTTAAAAATAAGCTCCCGTTCCCACTGCTGTAGTATCTTTTTTTGGGGTGGGACATGATACCAAAAGGAAGCATTAACGGCCACATCGAGATCGTAGCGGCGGTGTAACTCGATATAGCTAAGAACGTAATCCTTACAATCGTGGGAACCCAACCAACGCCGGCGGGCGCTCAACTTCGTCTCTCCGACATACAGTACGATGTTACTAACATGGTCGATCTGGAAATAGAGACAGCCTTGATTGGAATCGTCGGGGGGTTCAATGTCGGGACGGCGATAGAAGTCCGAGGGATGACGCGGTAAAGAAAAAGGATCGATCTCATCGGCAGTGTGCCATGTGGTCTGCGGTAGATCGAATAAAGTCGGTTGCTCGATCGCCGTCTTTCCCTCTCTCACCTGTCGTTGATAGTCTGCAATTCTCTCCTTCCAAGCGAATAGGAAATCCTCGCTCATCTGGGTGGCTTTCTCCCTTCGATCGTCGCCACCCGTAACGAATAAACTCAATTGTTTCACCGCGCCCCCTCGACTTCTGGCATTATATTATACTAGACGATAGTGCAGTATTGTCGAGTAGAACAGAAGTATCGTGAAAGTTAACGGTAACGGACAAGCCAAAATCCTCTCTCAAGTCGAACTAGATCGTTTGTTCGCCGGTTTCGATAACGACCGGGATAGGTGTCTGTTTGGCATCTGTTTCCATACCGGCTGCAGGATATCGGAGGCATTGCAACTGACCGTCAACGATGTGGGAACGACGATCACCTTCAGGAAGTCCACCACCAAAGGCAAGAAGGGAACTCGTTCTATCCCCGTCAATCCTGCCCTGCGGAAAATCCTCGACCTTTACTTACAAGAATTTCAACCCGATAGTTACCTTTTTCCTTCCTTCCACAACGCTAGAGAAAAAGGACACCTGCATCGATCGAGTGCCGACCTGATCCTAAGAAACGCTTGCGAACGGGCGGGACTAAAAGGAGTCTCGACCCACAGTTTCCGTAGGTCGGCTTTGACCATGATGAGTAACCGGGGTGTGCCGCTCCGGGTAATCCAAAAAATCAGCGGTCACAGTAGTCTGGAAGCTGAGTGCCTGACACATCTTGTGTCAGGGGTAGCAGGTCAAGGACGACAGAGCAAAGAGTGAACACGGGAAAACCATATTCGGTCATAGTAATCGGAGAGAGCGTTCTTAGAAGAGAAACAGGGTTCTGGGTCAGAGTGGAACAAAGGGATAGGAGAAAGCAAAGAGCGGCCCTTGTGGACAACGCCCTGGAGCCAACGAAGACCAATTTTGAGATAGCTGAGACCCCGCGTCCAATGGGGGTCAACCTGAGAGCGAAGACCATTGAGTTGAACGGCCATACCGTGAGTAGTGGCATAAAGAAGAGCAAGGGCTGCGACCAAATACAGACGGGTCAAAGCAGCAGCAGAACGGATAGCGGAGTCTTCAAGTTGAAAAGCACCGGATTTTGAATCTAAAAATAACTCCTCGACCCGAAAGCGCAAGGCGTACTGCCATAAAGTGTTCAGAGAGGGGGTTTCGTCAGTAATGACAGCCCAAGGTTCTTTGACTCCCGTGACCCTTGCCAGAACAAGATTGCATCGATAGATGCCGTCTGTCCACAGACCGACCTGATCGTAAAGAATGGCTTCTCCTTTGGCAGGCCAGAGATATTTGACTTCGATAGGATGTCGCCGAACCCCATGGACCAGAACGTCGCCAGGTAAACGTAAGCAGTAATGCCATCCACTGACTTGCAGCCAACTGAGCAAACCATGATTGGCAAACCCTCGGTCGGCTAAGAGCATGACATCGGGATAATCCTTCAACAATCGCTGAGCCAAGCGCAGCATCGGTTTGTCGGTGTTCACTGCGACGGCGGCACTCGGATGGTCTAGCACTCGCCATAACAGGGGGACTGCACGACCGCAACAGACTATCGACAGATGAATCATACAATAGCGATTCCACAATACAGTTGTATCTAATGCCAAGTAAAGTCGATTGCCTTTCCAGCTACTGATGGCGGCTAGCACCAGAGGAATATACAGGGATTTGACCCGAATTCGATGATTGCCCATAAATCTCTGCCATCTGCGTTCGGTGCTTTGTGCCTGTGTTGCACGACTAGGGACGTAGGACTCCCACATTGGCAGGCTTAATTTCCCGCTACAGATTACTGCTGTGACCATCCAGGCTAATGCCTTGAGGTGTCGCAGGTCTCGCCATTGGCTGTGTTGACACAGTAAAGAAAGTAGTTGAGCATAGAGACTGGTAGTGGTTGACATGGGAGGTTCGCTGATGTTCTGTTAATCTCAGCATTCCATATCCTGCTACCTTTTTCTCTTTCCACGCTATTTCAAGGGTTTCCGACACTTGTGTCAGGCACTCAGGGGTTACAGAGTCCTCCCAGCACCGCACACCACCCGAAAACCGAGGAAGTAGTGGTCGTTGTCGCGGCGGTCGTCGTAGCTGCGGAAAGCAGAACGGCAGAAATACGGATTGACGTACCAAGAACCGCCCCGCAGAGAAGAATGATTATCATACCCATTTTCTGTCCAGACACTGCCATCCCTCGGCGCACCGTCATAGTTATCGTGCCAGGTATCGGCGCACCATTCCCAGACATTGCCGTGCATATCGTACAGTCCGAAGGCATTGGGGGAAAATTGTCCCACAGGAGTCGTTTCTTCTCGATATTCTCCTTTGGGTTCATCGGCGTAGGTTTCGCTGGCATTGTAGTTGGCAAATTTCCCGGTAATGGTTTCCCCAAAGTAGAATGGGGTGGTGGTTCCAGCACGACAAGCGTATTCCCATTCCGCTTCACTCGGTAGTCGGTATTCCCTTCCGGTCAGCTTTGATAATCTTGCACAGAATTCGATTGCATCGTACCAGCTAACTTGTTCGACAGGACGGCGATCGCTATCGGGACGGTCTTTAAAATAGGCCGGGTTAAGATCAAGGTCTTTTTCTACTTTTAAGTCGGTACGGGAGGCGATCACTCTCCACTGTGCTTGAGTAACGGGATATTTACCCATG
Organism: Microcystis sp. LEGE 08355; assembly: GCF_015207185.1. NCBI lineage: Bacteria > Bacillati > Cyanobacteriota > Cyanophyceae > Chroococcales > Microcystaceae > Microcystis > Microcystis sp. LEGE 08355. Next base: position 5,244 of record NZ_JADEXI010000234.1, read on the forward strand.
AAGAAGGAAGGGACGCTAACTTCATTTTGGGGGCGTTCATGTTTATAACTATCTTTCTCGTCTTGCAGTGAACCCATGAGAAATTTTCCGCTAGGAATGTTGATCATATCTAGGAAAATGCCATTGCCCAAGTCTTCGGTAAAGTATTGGGCGGAGTGGGTTTCGCGGTTGATGATTTCACCCTTGCGATTGACGGTGACAGTTTCAAAGGTAAAGGTTTGTAATGAGAGAGTCTCCTCTTTTATTTTAAGCAGAATTCTTTTTAGTGCTTTAAGTGCGTCTTCGTCTGAAGGAGAAACGGCTATAATGCGAGTACATAATTGCTTTGCTAACTCCAATTTTCCTTCGACTTCTGCTTCCAAAGCATCCAGCTTAAGTTGAGCCACATCTTGAAGGGTTGCCTGATTGGGAAACAAGATTAGGTGTAACATTGAGGCTGGTTCAACCACTACTACATAGGGAGTCTGACGGGGTTTATTATACTGTTGATTAATTTCTGGAACTCTCTGGCGTAAGTATCTATCTAGTCTTTCGACAGTAGCGGTGTTAGCTTCCCTTCGATTGTTTAATGCCTCCAAAAGAGCATAGGTAAACGAACCTTGTTGAATTTCATCAATTTCCAAAGAACATTCACTAGGGCTACAAGAAAAGAAAATTATAATCCCCTGTTCGCTTTCTTGCTGTAATTTTTTCGATGGGTATTCAGGTTTTTTTTGCATTTTAAAATCTCCCTTTTCATTTAGCTGAATTTTGAGTACGACAAGCATCTACAAACATCAAGATATTACCCGCCCCACTCTGGCGCAGACGTTCTTTAATATAGTTAACAGAAATTGCTGTCTCTTCAATAGAATGAGGATCGCTATCAGTAAGCATTAGGTAGTCAACGTCTCGATAACGCAGGCCTTGACCACTAAAGAAAAACCAGAAATCATCCCCTGCTGATAAGAAAGGTTGCTCAAACCTTTTTTGCAGAAATCTTCTCAGTTTTCCACAGGTTGGTTGAGAAGGAAACAGATCTACTGCATCAGTAATAGGAGGCGAGTTATCAGTAAAGAGGTAAACTTGTTGAAATCTTCCCTCCGTCCTAAACCAATCACACATGGCTTCTGCATCTCTCACTGCATATTTAAGCGATGCTAAATAGTAATAGTCATTGATGCCAATGGCGATCGCGTAATTCTTTCCTGGCTTGGACGATTTGGTTTGAGTAACTTGATTGAAGACTACTTGCAGATAGTCAACAAACTTCTGAAAATTGGCGCTGTCGAACAGTTCACGCTTGGAATAAAAACCATCTGCACCATATTGAAGAAATTCATCTTCTACATAATCCAGCGAAAAGCCGACTATCGGTAAATCATGAGAAATATTAAGATTAGACTTTAAGAGTTCAACAATCTCAAAGCCATTCACTTTCCTGCCTTTATATCTGGACTTCCCCGTTGACAAAAGGCCATAACCTGTGCCGTAGAAGGGATTAAGAGAATTTCCATCGCCCCGTTACTGGGTACAAATCAGGGAAACTCCCAATA
>NZ_JADEXI010000235.1:0-6776 GCF_015207185.1 Microcystis sp. LEGE 08355
CCTTCGAGAGAATCCGAACCCAGTCCTCCATTTAGGGTGTCGTTTCCGGCTAATCCTTGTAGGGTGTCGTTTCCGTCTGCACCGACAAGATTGTCATTGCCAGATGTGCCTGTAATGAGTATCCCTTCCGTCACTTGGTTGACGGTAATGGTAAAGGTATCCTCAATAAATAAACCTTTCGATGTTCCTCTGATGGTAATTTGAGCCGTTCCAAACTGATTTTGGAGATAATCTAGGATTAATTGGTTATTAACGATAGTTGCTGTCACCAAGCTAGTATTTGTGTTAGATAACACACTCTTAGTAATTACATCTCCATCGGGGTCACTAAAGACATTGGTTAAATCAATGACGGTATTGGCTGCATCTTCGTCAACATTGACATCAGTAATCGGATTGAGGACAGTTGGTGCGTCATCTACTGGGTTAACTGTTACTAGGAAAGTGTCGTCAACAGTTTTACCGTTAGATGTTCCTCGAATTGTCAGATTAGCTATCCCAGATTGATTGTCTTGGTAGTCGAGGGTTAACTGATTGTCAACGATGGTAGCAGTGACTAATCCTGGATTACTATTGACAAAGACTGTCTTAACAATCACATCTCCATCAACATCACTAAAGACATTGCTTAAGTTAATAACACTATTTTCGGCATCTTCGTTAACATTGACATCTGTAATCGGATTGAGGACAGTTGGTGCGTCATCTACTGGGTTAACTGTGATATTCGCTGTCGCAGCATTATCTGCATAAACACTCCCATCAAACCCGTTCCAACTAAAAGTAATATTCCCGTTAAAGTTAGTATTGGGACTAAAAGTGAGATTATTTAGGTCACTGACAGTAATTTCTTGATTGAGTGCAATTGCTGTATTATTCAGTTGGAGAACACCTTTATTAGGTAAAGCAGTAATCTGGATTTTAACGAGAGGATTACCATCGGCATCATTGAAAGCTGAAGTAAAGTCAGTTTGACTAAAGTTGATGGGGTTATCTTCATTCCCACTCTTATTAATGTTATTGAGAGTTGGTGGTTGATTAAGTTGCTGATTTCCGAAGTTAATTCCCGTTAGTATTTGTCCCGCAGTCAGGGTGACATTATGAACTAAACTGACGGTATTAGTGACCGTGTTGGAGCCATTATTATTGTTATTTCCTGGGTTAACTAAATCTGGATTAGGATTACTGTCATTGAGGGTGAGTATGCTTTCTGCTAAAGCAATTGCATTGATTCGAGGATAACTGATTCCTGTATTGGTAACGTTATCGTTTTCGTCATCCCCATCAATAATTAAGTTGCTAGTTGTGTCTAATAAGGTACGAAATTCAGTTAAGGTTAATTCCCGTCCTAAATAGGTTTGAGCAATCTGTTGAGCAAGGGTAGCAATTGCGCTAATGTAAGGCACGGCTTGAGATGTGCCACCCATGGTAATTGTCCCACCAGTTGCATTGGCGCCACTGATTAAAATTCCTGGAGCAAATACATCTAAAAGGGGATGACGTTGGGAGAAACTGGCGATTCGGTCTGCTGCGGTTGTATAGTCTTTAGCACCATTACTGAAGCTGCCAGAACCGAAGTCATCGGCCCAAACTGCACCGACGGAGATTACATTCGGGTCGGCTGCTGGATAGGCTAATCCGGGGGTGCTATTAAAGGTGTAGAAACTGTTACCGGCTGCGGCTGCTATGAGAATATTTTGTCCGGCAATGGCGGCTAATTCATCGCCAATTCCATAGCGTCCGGTGGCGGTTGTCCAGTTTTGATTATCTCCTAAAGAAAGGTTGACAGAGGTGACATTATATGTGTTCGCATTTGTATTAACCCACTGTAGGGCCTCTTCTAAGTCAGCAAAGTACCCAGAACCGTTATCTTTAAAGACTTTGAGGATAATTAAGTTAGCATCGGGTGCAATTTGGGAGGCGATACTGGTAATGTGGGAACCGTGATTGTTTTTATCACTGGCATCAGTATCATTGTCAGCAAAGTCGTATTGATAGATAATCTTGTCAGCAATACCATTATTATTAGCATCTGCACCGAATAGGGGATGATTTAAGTCGGCACCGGTGTCAATGATGACGATGCTTTGTCCCTGTCCTTTGATGTTGCTAAAGCGGGAATCTGACCAGAAATCATCGAGGTTAATCAGATTGGTGGCGTTAGTATTTTGGGAGTTAGAAATGGTGTTACTGGGATTGGAGATAGGCGGTGTGATTGGATTATTATTGGGAGATTCATCATCGAGAATGGTGACGGTTGCCTGACTTTGATTCCCCAGAGTTGCGCCACCGGTGGGGTTGGTGAGATTGATGGTAAAGGATTCATTTCCTTCGATTTTGTTGTCATTCCGAATGCGGATGGCGTTGGGATTATTTAAGATGGCGTTTTGGACGGGAATGACTTTACTGATTTCGTTTTCGGCGAAGGTAATGGTAATGGGATTGTGGTTAAAATCGTTGTTAATTGAACTAGCGGCGCAAGCGCAACCTTTGGCGGTTCCATCGGTAAAGGTAAGGGTGGCTGTGACTGTTCCTGTGAGGTTTCCGCTACGGATGATGATAATTTCAGTGATGGCGGTTCCGTCTTCTGTAACTGTGTAGTTGCTGGTGCTGAAGTTGAGTTGGGTTTGATTACTTGTAGCGGGAGAAATTAGTTCAAGGGTGGGGATGGCGAGGGGAATATCCGCTGCTGTGGTGGTGATATTGAGGAGGGGATAGGTTTGTTTCCAGCCTGTTTGTACTACTTGAGCGACGTTATAATTACCCGGACGTAGGTTATTAAATGTATAGTCGCCGTTAGCATTAGTTTGGGTTGTGGTTTCTCCGGTATCGAGTTGGTTGTTATTGTTGGTGTCTAAGTAAACTGTCCATCCTGATAGGTTGGGTTCGTTGTTATCAATCGCATTGCCATCAATATCGTTCCAAATATTGCCTTTTATTTCTGCGTCGTTGTCTTGAATATTGACATTAACATTAGGAAGGGTTAACCCGTTGTAATTGGTGTCTGTACTGCTGATATTGTGGGTAATGGTAGCAGTTTGATTTCCTTCTGTTAGGGTGTCATCTACTGCGGTAATGGTGACGTTTTGGGGAGTATTCCAGTTGGTTGTGGTGAAGGTAAGGGTAGTTGAATTGAGGGTGATTTGATTGTTACCAGTTAGGGTAATGGTGACATCAGCAGTGGGTTGGGTTTTTAATACCAAGCTGTAGCTATCGGTGTTACCTCCTTCGGTGACGGTGGTATTTCCGGCTGTTTGGGTTAAGGTGACTCCTGGGGTGGGAGGGGGAGTAATGGTAAAGGTGGTAGTTTTGGCTGCGTCTCCGTTATTTCCGGCGTTGTCTTGGATGGTGGTTGCGTCAACCTGTAAGCTATAGATACCGGGGGTGTTGGTTAAGTCGCCTAATCCGTTAATGCGATAGGTTGTTCCTGAGATATATTCAACGGTGACTGTATTAGGTAGGGTGAGGGGGATACCATCACGGGTGAGGGTAACATCACTCTTATCGAAGGTATTGAGGTTAATTTGTTCGGAGAATTGAACGTCAATACTGTTGATGGGGTTGGCGGTTGAGGTGGGAACGTTGATAAATTGGGTAAGGACTGGTTGGCTTGTATCTACAAATAGACTTAGGGTTGTATTGGTGGTGTTTCCTGCGGTATCTTCTACCCGGATTTCTATGTCTCTTGCGCCGGGTGAGGGAAGTTGAACTTTACTACTAAATTGGTTTCCGGTTACGGTTGCTTGTTGTAAGAGTTGATTGGTGATTTTGTCGTAGAAGAAGACTTTTAATCCGGTTTCTCCTAATTGTCCACTAATGGTGGGATTGGTGGTATCAATTCGGGTTTGTCCTGATACAGTTAAAGGCTGTAATAGCGCGAGGTTTGCAGTATTTATCCCTGAAGGTGTTAGGGGATTGGTGACTATAATATTAGTAGGAATTGCGGGTGCGATGGTATCCATTACCCAGGTTTCGGACTGGGTTCCATTTCCTGAGTTACCAGATAAGTCTTGGATTGCACTACCGTTAACTGTCAGGTTATAGGTTCCATCGGTTGTGGTTAATCCACTTAGTCCATTAATTCGATAGGTGGTGTCGTTAATGGTGGTAATGGTGACGGTATTGTTAATTAAATTGGTTCCATTATTACGGGTAAGAGTAATATCTTGCCAAGTGAAGGTACTGAGGTCAATTTTTTCGGAGAAGGTGACGGTTAAAGAGGGAACTGGTTGATTACGCGGGTTGATTAATAGATTGGCAATATCTGTTACTACTGGTGGGGTGGTGTCGGCGTTACCGCCAGCGGTTTTCTTCCAAGTTTCTGTTAGTGAACCGCTACCAAATTTACCACTGGTGTCTTGGATTCCTGTGGCGTTGACGGTGAGGATATAGTCTCCCTCATTGTTGGTTAGGGTGTTTAATCCGCTGATTTGATAACGGGTGGAAGAGAGGGAAACAATCGTAACGGTGGAGTTAATTAAGTTTGTGCCATTGTTTAGGGTTAAGCTTAAGTCATTGTAATCGAAACTACTGGCTTGTATGGGTTCGGAAAAGTCAACGGTAATGGCGTTAACGGCTGTGGCGCGTGGGTCTGGACTAACATCAATAATGTCGGTAATAGTGGGTCCACCGGGGGTATAAACAACCGTGTAGGTTTTCGTTCCTCCTGTGGCGTTATTGTCAAAGAAATGGAGGATGTTTTCATAGGTTGGACGACCGGTAGCGGGGAAGGTACGGTCGGTTGTCCAGAAGTTATCTAACCCAATTTCTGTACCGTCAGACCGCAAGATTTTAACGATGTCGTATTGACTGTTACTGGGTTCATCTAAGCGGAAGTAAGTCCAGCCATCTTGGACGGTGGCGCTAATTTGAACAGTTAAGTCGCTGAGGGTTGGGGGTGCGTCAATGGTGGCGTTTTTGACGGCTTTGACGGGTGCGGTTCCACCACTGCTAAAGTAGATGATGTCGGGGGTGAATTGTGCGTCAAAGGTTTCGTTAACGAGGAAGTCGGGTAAGTTGTCGGGGTTGGAATGATTGACTTGGACTGTATGAATTAGTTCGTGGATTTTGACTTCTTTGATAAGGGAGAGTTCAGCTTTACCGAGGCTGTTGATGTGTTCAAAGGTGGCTTTGTAGTCGATGAATTTCCCTTGTAGGCTGGATTTGAGTAACCAGTCAGCGACGGCGGTTTCTCCGGCTTCAATATTACCAAAGTTGACGGTTAAGGAAGGACTAACTCCTTGTCCATTGACTTCGGAACCGATGATTTGAAAGTCTATTAGTAAGCCTTTTTCGTTTTCGATGATTTTCGGTTGTCCGGAGGTGATTCTCAGGTTTTTTGCGTCTCCTTTTCCTTCATTTCTGATGAGGACAGCGAGGGAGTAGGGGACGGATGTTTCGATAATGTCATCGGTGAAGGGGTCATCGGCGAAGACATCTCGTTGATGGAAATAGTCGAGGTAAAGTTCGGCTTGGGGATAGACGGTTACAGGACTCGCTAGGAGGGGGACGGTGATAGTTTTGCCGTTTTCGAGGTAGGAAAGGGTTCCACCAATGTTGTATTGAGTGGGGGTTTCTGGCGCGGCTAAATTGGTAGGAATAAAGGTCCATTGTGCGCTGCCAATTCCTTCTTTTTGGGGAGTGTCGGGGTTATCTCCGTGTAATATTCCTGTCCCATCAACGGCGGTGATATTGCTACGAATGGGGTCGGTGATGCCAAATTTATCGTTGACAATGTTGCCGTTTTGGTCTTTGATTTGAAGGATAACGGAGAGGTTGGTTAGGTTGGTTGCGTTACCGTTTTCTATTTCTAAATTGCCAAGGAAGGCAGCGCGGGTCATTACTGCTTCTTGGTCGATTTTGATTTTGACTGTGGCGCAGACTCCTCCACTACCATCTAAGGCTTTTTGTAGTTCTTGAATTGCTCCTAAAGCTTGCTCACCAGGATCACTAAATCCAGCAGCTTCACTTTGCTTGATAGCATCATTTGCTTTAGATAGTTTATTTTTCCATACATCTATTGCCAAGAAGTCAGCATTGTCTCCAGATGGAACATCTTTTTGTTCAAATTTACCTGCTTGCCAATAATCAATAGTACGATTCCAACGATCTAGAAACTGGTTAACATCAGTTGCTGTAATACCGGAAGGCAGTGTTACACTAAGCAATTCATTTCGCTCTGAATCAGAGATTTTTGCCTCTGTTGTAGTAGTTCCCTCAGTTCGAGTTTGAAACGCATCTAACCAATTACTAAAGCTTACTGCATCCTCTTCGGCTGCTTTCCACCAAGCAATATTGCCAAAAAGAAAAGTTTGAGCATCAACAAAGGTCTGAAGACTAGCATAGCTATCTTGTAAGAGTTTCAAAGCAGATTGAGGAATCCCATTGACACTGATCTGACCTAAATCACTTGTTTGAATGCCAAAAGAGGCTAGAGTATTAGGACTGTTAGAGCCTCCACCCCCACTTCCGCCGCCGCCAGAGCCACTACCTAGACAAGCTGTCAGGATTTCATACGTACACTCCAGTACACTTAGATATTTCCAAGGACCCGGTATTGTCTTACCAATTGCCTCAGCACAACTTAAGATGGTTGTAAAGCAACCATAAGCACTTTCCCAACTTATACCGCCGGTAACACAGTCATAAGCTCCTTTAGTGCAACTAATCCAATTAGGGATAGGAATAAATTTGATCGCACAACTAGCGATCGCTTGTTTAGTTTTCTCCACACAAGGATCACAATCAGATGGGGTTGAAATAATGGCTGTCTCTTA
>NZ_JADEXI010000236.1:0-6773 GCF_015207185.1 Microcystis sp. LEGE 08355
GAAGTGGGGAGAAAGGATCAGGGGAGGGGGGAGAAAAAAGCTGACGGCTGAGAGCGGGGGGAATCATGGCCATTTACAATTGCTTAATAATTGTTGCCACTGCCGTGATAATATGTCTTGTGGCTTACCTGAGCGTCATAGCTGGGAAAGCAATCCAGATATTGAGATTAGTCTATCGCTGATTTAGGTGTACCTTGTCTGACCCATCGATCGAATCTCCCCCAACCCCAGAAACCACCCCGCCGTCAGATCCGATGCGGGAATACTATCAACTACAAAACACCCTATTGATCACCACCCTGATCTTAAGCGGTCTGATCTTTATACCCGTGTGGCTGTTTTATTCCCTCAATACTGCCCTTAATTACCTATTAGGGGCAATGGTGGGAGTCGTTTACCTAAAACTCCTGGCCGGGGAAGTGGAAAAATTGGGGGTAACGAAAAATCGGGTAGGCAAAAAAGGATTAGCCCTATTCGCTGGATTAATCATCATCGCCAGTCGTTGGCAAGAACTGCACATAGTGCCAGTTTTTTTGGGTTTTTTGACCTATAAAGGCGCAATCATCGTCTATACCCTGCAAACCATCTTCAAGTTGGAGCAGAAAGCCGATTCCTAAACCCTTTAACCGTTCAAAATAACCCTGATTTGCGAACCTGAATCTCCCCAAGGTGGAAATGTTAGACAGTTTAAGTGTGCTTAATTTTTATAGTCTCGCTTCCCTGGAAGTGGGACAACACTGGTACTGGCACATCGGCGGACTAAAAATTCACGGGCAAGTGATCGCGGTCTCCTGGATCGTCTTCGCTATCTTAATCATCGCCTCGATCGCCGCTACCCGCAAGATCCAGAAAGTCCCTAGCGGTATTCAAAACCTCATGGAGTACGTTCTGGAATTTCTGCGCGATTTAGCCAAAAACCAGCTAGGAGAAAAGGAATATCGACCCTGGTTGCCCTTCATCGGCACCCTATTTTTATTTATTTTCGTTTCTAACTGGTTAGGGGCCTTGATTCCTTGGAAGTTAATCGAACTGCCCGAAGGGGAATTAGCCGCCCCCACTAACGACATCAATACCACGGTGGCGTTAGCCCTACTGACTTCCCTCGCTTACTTCTACGCGGGCATCAGTAAAAAAGGACTCGGTTACTTCGCTCACTACCTAGAGCCGATTCCCGTGCTATTACCGATCAAAATTTTAGAAGACTTTACCAAACCCCTCTCCCTCAGCTTCCGTCTTTTCGGAAACATCCTCGCGGACGAGTTGGTAGTGGCCGTATTAGTCTTCCTTGTCCCCCTAGTCGTACCCCTACCCCTGATGGCTCTCGGTTTATTTACCAGCGCTATTCAGGCCCTTGTCTTCGCCACCCTTGCCGGGGCCTATATCCATGAGGCACTGGAATCGGAACACGAAGAGGAACACGCTTAAAAGCGAGGGACGAAAAAAAGAAAAATTTCTTAGGAAAAAGTGTCCAAATAATAGGATAATAACTAAGAAATTATTGGTCGAATTCAGGATGAGCAACTGAATTCCCAGATCGTTCTTTCCCAAAAACTCTTTCGGGAGTTTTGAGCAGAAAACCAGCCATTTTTTACGGCTGAGAACGCGCTCTGTAAACAACAGATTGAAATTGATTAGTAAATAGAGGAAAAAATCACCATGAACCCCACAGTAGCTGCCGCTTCCGTTATCGCCGCCGCCCTCGCCGTTGGTTTAGCCGCTATCGGCCCCGGTGTTGGTCAAGGTACCGCTTCTGGAGAAGCTGTTTCCGGTATCGCCCGTCAACCCGAAGCTGAAGGAAGAATTCGTGGTACCCTTCTCCTCAGCTTGGCATTCATGGAATCCTTAACCATCTACGGCTTGGTTATCGCTCTCGTTTTACTGTTCGCTAACCCCTTCGCCTAATTAAAAAAGCAGTGGGCTATCAGCCCCCAGTCCTCAGCTTGGCAGCGGAGTTTTCAAAACTATAAAAAACCGCCCAAGCAGCCAACTAAAAAGTCTGGTTTTTGGGACAGAAGGCTGATAGCTAGTTAAGGGAATTTTAGTGATTCCCCCTGACTGTTTATTGTTAAAGCAGGGGGATCATCTTCCTTTTTTGAACCTGTCTATAGCTTCTATTTATCAGGAATAAATCAATGTTTGATTTCGATGCCACCCTGCCAGTGATGGCACTACAATTTATTCTTTTGGCAGTGATCCTGAACGCCGTTTTTTATAAACCCCTCAGTAAAGTTTTAGATGAACGGGCGGAGTATATTCGGCAAACCGAAGGTGGAGCCAAAGAACAACTAGCCAAAACCGAAGCACTGGTACAAGAGTACGAATTGCAATTAAGTTCGGCTCGTAAACAATCCCAAGAGATTATCGCCCAAGCGCAAGCCGAGGCCCAAAAACTAGCCAGCGAACGAGTTGCCGCAGCCCAAAAAGAAGCGATCGCTCGTAAAGAAGCCGTCGCCGCCGAAATTGCCCAACAGAAAGAAGAAGCCTTTCGTTCTCTAGAAGGACAAGTGGCCTCTCTTTCCCGTCAAATTCTCGAAAAACTCCTCGGCCCCGAACTCGTTCGCTAAACCCCAGCCCTTGGTTAATAACAGTGATCAGTGAAAAGATAGAACTCAGTCGTCAGAAGTTAGAAGACTGATAACTGATAACTGATAACTGATAACTGAATAACCTACTCCCCGCCCTCAATAATCATGATCATCGACACAGTTTTATTATTAGCCACGGAGGCGAAGGAAGCGGCAGCAGAAGGATTCGGCATCAACACCGATATCCTAGGAACTAACCTATTTAACCTCTCAATTCTGCTCGGTTTAATCATCTTCTACGGCCGCAAAGTTCTCGGACAAATCCTCGGAGAACGTCAGTCGAAGATTGCTGAAGCTTTAGCCGAAGCTGAAGACCGGAAAAATATTGCCGCTAACGCCCTCGCCGAAGAACAGAAAAAACTCGCCCTGGCAAAACAAGAGGCGGGACAAATTATCAATAATGCTCGAGATAGAGCTAAAACTGTCACCGCCGACATCGCCGCCCAAGCCGAACTCGATATTCAAAGAATGCGCGAAAGTGCCGCTAAAGATCTCTCGGCGGAACAGGATCGAGTTTTAGTAGAATTACGCCAAAGAATTACCGCTTTAGCCTTAGCTAATGTGGAATCCCAATTAAGCGCCGGCCTGGAAGAATCGGTACAACAAACCCTAATTGATCGCAGTTTGGCCAACCTAGGAGGTAAATAGATGCAGGGAAGTTTAATCAGTTCAGAAATTGCCGAACCCTACGCCCAAGCATTACTTTCCGTCGCCCAAAGCAGCGGACAATTAGAAGCGGTCGGCGGTGAAATTAAATCCCTCTTAGAATTGTTGGAAAATGCTCCCGATCTAAGAGCTTTTATCGGTAATCCCGTCATCAAAGAAGAAGCTAAAAAAGCCGTTATTTCCCAAGTAATGGGGAGCAGCGCCAATCCCTATTTAACTAACTTCATGATGTTATTGGTCGATAAACGTCGGATTCAATTTTTAGAACCCGTTTGTCAACAATATCTCACCCTGGCCAGAGCGCTGACTAACACCGTTTTAGCGGAAGTTTCCTCGGCCACCGAATTGAACGATAGCCAAAAACAAATCGTCATCGACAAAGTGAAAACCCTGACCGGGGCGAACGTGGTCGAACTGAAAACCAAAGTTGATACCAGCCTCATCGGTGGTGTGGTGATCAAAGTCGGTTCTCAGGTCTTTGATGCCAGCATTCGCGGTCAACTACAACGCCTCAGCCTCTCCCTGCGCTAAGGTCATCTAATCTCCCTTTTTTGCCGTTTTTTCACCTCCTAATTTTTTACTTTTTCCCAGATTAAACTATGGTAGCTATCAGACCCGACGAAATTAGCACGATTATTCGTCAACAGATCGAATCCTATAACCAAGAAGTACAGGTCTCCAACGTGGGAACCGTCCTGCAAGTGGGTGACGGTACTGCCCGCATCTACGGCCTACAACAAGCCATGTCGGGAGAACTATTAGAATTTGAAGATGGAACCGTCGGCATCGCCCTTAACCTCGAAGAAGATAACGTCGGTGCAGTGTTAATGGGTGACGGTTTCGGGATTAAAGAAGGCGGTACGGTGAAAGCTACCGGTAAAATCGCTCAGGTTCCCGTGGGTGAAGCCTTAGTCGGCCGCGTGGTTGATGCTCTCGGTCGTCCCATCGACGGGAAAGGGGACATCCTCGCCAGCGAAACCCGTCTGGTGGAATCCCCCGCCCCCGGTATTGTCGCTCGCAAATCCGTCTGTGAACCGATGCAAACCGGCATTACCGCTATCGATGCCATGATTCCCGTCGGTCGTGGTCAACGGGAGTTAATTATCGGTGACAGAAAAACCGGTAAAACAGCGATCGCCATTGACACAATCATTAACCAGAAAAGCGAAGACGTGATCTGTGTCTATGTCGCCATCGGTCAAAAAGCCTCCACCGTCGCCCAAGTAATCGACACCCTCACCCAAAGAGGCGCCATGGATTACACCGTGGTGGTGGCCGCTAACGCTAACGACCCCGCCACCCTCCAGTATATCGCCCCCTATACCGGAGCTTCGATCGCCGAATACTTCATGTATAAAGGCAAAGCGACCCTAGTTATCTACGATGACCTCACCAAACAGGCTCAAGCTTATCGTCAGTTATCCCTGCTCATGCGTCGTCCTCCCGGTCGGGAAGCTTACCCCGGCGACGTTTTCTATCTCCACTCCCGTTTACTAGAGCGCGCCGCTAAACTCAGCGATGCTCTCGGTGGTGGTAGCATGACCGCCCTGCCGATTATCGAAACCCAAGCCGGTGACGTTTCTGCCTACATTCCCACCAATGTAATTTCGATTACTGACGGTCAGATCTTCCTCTCCACCGACCTCTTTAACGCTGGTTTCCGTCCCGCTATTAACGCTGGTATTTCCGTATCCCGCGTGGGTTCGGCGGCCCAAACGAAAGCGATGAAGAAAGTTGCCGGTAAATTAAAACTCGAATTAGCCCAGTTTGACGAATTAGAAGCTTTTGCTCAATTCGCTTCTGACCTTGATGCGGCCACCCAAGCACAACTGTCTCGCGGTCAACGTCTGCGTCAAATCCTTAAACAGCCCCAAAACTTCCCCCTCTCCGTTTGGGAACAGGTGGCGGTGGTTTATGCCGGTTTAAACGGTTATCTCGACGATATCGCCACCGATAAAGTTATCGATTTCTGCACTGGTTTGCGGGAATACCTGAAAACCAGCAAACCTCGTTACGTTGAGATCGTCAGCACTGAAAAACAACTCAACGACGAAGCAGAAGGCCTGCTCAAAGATGGCATCAACGAGTACAAACAGGCTTTCAAGTAAACTTCTGTGAGCTTTAAGCTGTCAGCCTTTTCAGTTATCAGTGATCGGTAAACAGTGATCAGTAAACAGTGAAAAGATGGCAAGAAACTGCTATTTAATACTGCTCACTTACAACTCCAATCTGATAACTGATGACTGATAACTGATAACTGTTAACTGATGACTGATAACTGATAACTGATAACTGAATTATGCCTAATCTCAAAGCGATTCGCGACCAAATTCAATCGGTCAAAAATACCAAAAAAATTACCGAGGCCATGCGTCTGGTGGCGGCCGCAAAAGTGCGACGCGCCCAAGAACAAGTTCTCTGTACCCGTCCTTTTGCCGATGCCCTCGCTCAGGTACTTTATAATCTGCAAGGTCGTTTAGCCTTTAGTGATGTCAATTTACCCCTACTGGCCCAACGGGAAGTAAAAACCGTGGCTCTGTTGGTGGTCACAGGCGATCGAGGTCTTTGTGGCGGTTATAATACTAACGTCATCCGTCGTGCCGAACAACGGATGAATGAATTAAAAGAGCAAGGGATTAACTATCAATTAGTGGTTGCTGGCCGAAAAGCAGCACAATATTTCGAGCGCCGGAATGCTCCCATTGCCGCTAAATTTATCAACCTCGAACAGATTCCCACTGCCGATGAAGCTGGCACTATTGGGGATGAATTGCTTTCCTTATTTTTATCGGAAACAGTCGATCGAGTCGAGTTGGTTTATACTCGTTTTATCTCCCTGATCAGTTCCACTCCGGTGATTCAAACCCTGTTACCTTTAACTACCCAAGGTTTAGCGGTACAGGATGACGAGATTTTCCGTTTGGTGACTAAAGAGGGAAAATTTAAGGTACAACGGGAAAAAATGGCCAGCCAACCGGCGCAGGTTTTTCCCCAAGACATGATTTTTGAGCAGAATCCCGTCCAAATCCTCGATTCTCTCCTACCTTTGTACTTAAATAACCAATTACTGCGCGCCCTCCAGGAATCGGCAGCTAGTGAATTGGCAGCGCGGATGACGGCGATGAGTAACGCCAGCGAAAACGCCAGCGAGTTGATTGGGACTTTAAGCCGTACCTACAATAAAGCGCGTCAAGCCGCTATTACGCAAGAATTGCTAGAAGTAGTAGCAGGAGCCAACGCTCTCTAGGTTTAAGCCATTTTTTCTTCTGATTATCAGTAGGAGTGATTTTTTTCACTCCTTTTTTTTCGTTTAGATAGGGTCTGCTGAATAAATCTAAAAACCTTGTTGGATAAGACTTGTGGACTTTTTTACCCTCAAAAAGTGCCAGCCATTGCGGGGATCGGGGGGAAAATTCCTGGACTTTTTCCCTGAAAATTAGGTACTTGACCACCTGAAAATCGATAAAACCCCACACCCCACCTGCCCCCAGGAAAAGCTTTTTCAGCAAGCCCTAGATAGCA
>NZ_JADEXI010000237.1:0-6742 GCF_015207185.1 Microcystis sp. LEGE 08355
CCGTCCTTTCCCTTCGGCGCTTGCCCTCAATGATAATTGTTTCAGTTTTCGCCACTCCGCGCACGGGAATAATCCCCCTACCGGTGCGATAGGCCTCGCGAATGCCGGTATCATCTAAAATCTCGCCTCCCGTGGGAAAATCGGGCCCGGGGATAATTTCTACTAACTTTTCCTCGCTTAAATCGGGATTATCGATCAAAGCGATTAAACCTTCCACCACTTCCCCTAAATTATGGGGAGGGATATTAGTCGCCATCCCTACCGCAATACCCGAACAACCATTAAGAATCAGTATCGGTAACTGAGCGGGTAAAACAACCGGTTCCTGTTGAGAATTATCAAAATTACTGCTAAAATTAACGATCGCTTCGCTAATTCCCCCTAAAACCGCCTGATCACCGATGCCAGCCAAACGGGTTTCTGTGTAACGCATGGCTGCCGGGGGGTCGTTATCGATCGAACCAAAGTTACCATGGCCCGATAAAAGTGGGTAACGACTGGAAAAATCCTGTACCATACGAACCAGTGCTTCGTACACTGACTGATCGCCGTGGGGATGATATTTACCCAAGACATCCCCCACCACCCGCGCACATTTGCGAAAAGGGCGATCGGGAGTTAAACCCAGTTCGTGCATAGCGTATAATATGCGACGATGGACTGGTTTTAAGCCATCCCGTACATCCGGCAAGGCTCGCCCCACGATCACACTCATGGCATATTCTAGATAGGAGCGTTCCATCTCTTGGTGTAAGGCCGTGGGTATAATTTGACCACTAGCTAAGAAATCCAGTTGTTTGGCCATGAGTCTCTCGTTTTCAATCTGTCTAGCTGTGAATCATAAGGCATTTTGTCCGTTTTAACCTTGTTTATCCCTGAGCATCCCTATGACGACTGTTTTGATTGTAGAAGACGACCCGATTAATTTTCGCGTTTTTGCCAAAATTTTGACCAAACGAGGTGGTCTAGAGGTTAAAGGGACTGAAGACGTGGAAGAAGTGCTTCGTATTGCTCGGGATAAGGAAGTGGACGTGATCTTAATGGATGTCTCCCTCTCCCATAGTGTCTATGAAGGGAAAGCGGTAGATGGCATTAAAATCAGCCAAATTCTCAAAGCTAACCCCGAAACCGCCGATTTACCCGTTATTCTCGTCACCGCTCACGCTATGGAAGGCGATCGAGAGAATTTTCTCAAGCAGAGTCAGGCCGATGGTTATATTTCTAAACCGGTGGTGGATCACCAAGCTTTTGTTGAGCAAATTTTGGCGATCGTCGATCAGAAGCTGGTCTAAGCTTTGAGTCTTCTTTTGTTAGTATATCAGTATTTATCTAGGGTGGGCTGAATAAATCTAAAAACCTTGTTGGGTAAGACTTTTAGACCTTTTGTCAATCCAAAAGTACCGGCGACGGGAGTGATTGGGGGGAAAATTCCTGGACTTTTCCCCTGAAAATTAGGTAATTGACCCCCTCAAAATCGGTAAAACCCTACACCCTACACCCTACACCCTACACCCTGTCCCCACAAGAAACTTTTTGCCGCAAACCCTACTTAATCCTCCACTCTGCCATAGATGGCGTAGGCTCGATCGAGCGACCAGGCCCACATCTGATCCCCTAGGGAAAAATGCCACCATTCCCCCTTATGTCGGCTAAATCCCGCCTCCTCCATCACTTTAGCCAATAAAACTCGTTTTTGATGATAACCCTGTTCTCGTGGGCTTTTTGCGGCGATATAATAATCGGGATGCGATCGCTCTCCGATCTCATCGATTTCTCCCCCCATGGGGATGGCTTGTCCCTGCTCGTCCACCAGGGTAATATCGATCGCCGCTCCGGTACTATGGGGAGGCGGAGTGGCGGCATTATCGCTGGGAACCGCCCAAATAGTGTAAACTTCTGTTAAAATCGCTTGACTTTCTGCCTCCGATAGTTTCTCTTTGGCTAATCCTCTTGTGTCTAGGAGAGTCTGAAAACTATAATCGACCATAAATTGTTGCACTTCGATCGGTCGATAGGCATCAAAAATCAAAATTTGCCAACCGGGTTGATAGACTTGCAGACGGTTTTGAGCGTCAATCAGAGCATTTAACACCCCTTGTCGCAAAAAATAGGGAGATTTACCCCGATAATTAGCTCCTAATTTCTCGTAAGCATGGGGAGAAGGGATAACAAACTTATCTGCGGGTATAGGTACTAGGGGTTCCCCACATTCACGAATAGGAATTTTTTGGTAGGGTTTCATCGCGTCGTCGAGAAACAGTAATTTTATTGATGGTCAACTCGATCGCCAGTTTACCGGAAAGACTAGATAGGGGAAATGCGGCCGGGAAAATCCAGGGACGTTTACGGGTAAAATAAATCCGTTATTCTTCCTCCTCAACGGTTGTAGGGAATTTCATACTGGCCCAAGTTAACTGTTTTTGCGGGTCTTTTTCCGGTTCACTAAAACTCTCTTTGAGTTGTTCTTTCACCTGAGCAATATTGCCACTTTGAGCGGCATTCTTTAGATCATAGACATAACGAGCATTTTCGATCGCTTCCTCTTTACTACGAGAACTAGACTCAAAGCATTTTTCTAGGTCTTTGTAAATACCCTTGCGAGAGATTTTGAGAAAATATTGACGTTCTGTATCGATCAGTTTAGCCAATAATTCTAGGTGCATGGAATCCTCGGCACAGATATCCGCGAGTATATCCCATTCTTCACTCCCCAAAAGATTATTATCCGCTCCCGGTCGCGGGTCTTGAAAAGTTTCTCCAGTCACTTGTTTATAAATCTTCGGTAATTGGTCATCAAATTCGTGCTTTTCTTCCCTCCAAATCCGGCGAATTTCGCTGAGTTCCTCCGTGGTAATTAGGGTAATATCTTTCATCTCCTCTGGCGCATTAGTACGCACGCTCTCCTGAGCTTCTAATACCCTTCTCAGCCAATATTCCCGCCATTGTTTAGTATAGGGTCCCGGTATGGGTTCGATCGATATTTCTCCATTTAAGTTTCTTTCAAATAATTGTACTTTCCCAAAGATACGGCGAAAATCCCGTTTCTCTCTATCATCCAAAAGGTCTAATTCATTTCTAAGTTCTACGAGTGGTTGTAACCATTCTTTTTCTTGGTCATTCTGAACCATCATACTCAGAGATGTATCTTTATCTACCAAAGTACAAACCCAACAACCAAAACGGGAACTTCCACAGCTAGGAGTGGAAGTATCTACCACTAGGGGACATTCATTATCCGCAGTCGCTCCTCTATACATTGCTAATAATTCTTTGTTATCTCCTCCCCAGGGATTTTCCCACTGCATTAAGTACATCCATACTTCATCAGTACGCCAATCTTCTATGGGACTATAAACGAGAGAATTGGGCATATTTGCATTAGGACTCAAACGCTCACGAAGTCTTTTAGCTTCTAATTTTTCCATCACCTTAGCACGACGAGAGCTTTCTGTTTTGCGGATTCCCAAAACTAATATTGTTTCCCCACAATTTCTGATGACTTCACGAATAAAGTTATTAGAAGCGTTAATTTTCAGTCTTCCAGTACACCAACGAAATTTCAAACGGGGAGCAGGATAACCCTTACCTATTAATCCACTCCAAAAGCGATCTTCCACAGCAGGATAGAGTAAATGTGATTTAAATGGCATTCTGTGAGCTTCTGAAGCTTTTTCCAGCTTTTCCATTGACTTTCTAACCCATGCAGAGACAATGGGATTTTCAACCATTGTGTCGGTGGTGATGACATGAATAGTTTTTTGTCGCTTCTCTAATGGTAACGCAGCGATCGCATTCCAGATTAACTGTAAAACTGCTGAACTATCTTTTCCCCAAGAAACACCAATAATCCAAGGAATCTCATCTAAACAGTAGAGCTTTTGTACTTCTTGAGTCAGTAGTTTAATATCTTCTACGAACTCATCAATAGTACGATTCGGTAGTAGAGAGGTTTGGATTGCGGTCATTACATATATACTTTTAAAGTTTTCCTCTCTATACTGTATGTCTATTACCCACATTCCGCACCCTAGTCGTTGAAATCAAAAGTTGCTCTAGCCCTTGTATAGTAAGACTTTTAGCGATTACTAAGAATTATGAAGTGTCACACTCTAGTCAGCGATCGCCAGCTTAATGAGAGTTTATCTCAATAATTTGGTATCAGAGCTATCAGATTTTTAGGGCTAATTGTGCATCTGCTGATCCAACAAATTAGCCTGTAATTCAGAGCCGGCAATCGTTTTGACGATTTAGATAAAATTTTCAATGTGACACTTTAGGGTGCGGAATGTGGGCTATTAGTAAAACCTATCAATAGGCACACAAAAAGAGAGATAAAGCAAAACTGCTCGATCTCTGCTTGTGATTTCAGAAAGGAGATAAGACTGAATTGCTCTAAATCTACTCGAAACTAGATTAAAACTATCCCAGTTTTCTCTTTTACAGCATCTCTGGCGATTTTAAACGCTTTATCGACTGCCGTTGTCTGTGTAACTATCTTTTTAGCACCAGCATCATCAATCACGATACTATTTAGCCATAAAGCTGAGTCACGGGTATAATCCAAACCTGCAAGTGCTTTAATTAGAGCTTCTCGCTGTAAATCAGTGAATTCTTGGCCAAAAAAGATGAAATGTCCAATGCGACTGAGTACCTGAAACCCAACCGTATTAAAGTCCACGCGCTGTTGTCTGAGATCGTATAAGTTGAGATTGACCGTTTGAGATGCAGGTTGTAGCAAAAGTCGCCAAGTATCGTTATTTTTGGCGAATTCTGTGTAAAAAATCTTCAGTCTCTCTAACATCAGCAAAAATTCACTCTTACTTTGACGAAAATGAGATTCTATAACTGGTTTTCGAGATGAACCAAAAAGAAATTCAGCGACACCGATTCTTAACTGACTCATAGTAAACATATATTTGGTGTCTTTTCCGATAGTACGAGAGATTTTATCAATCCGTCCATTGAAAATGACTAAATCTTTAGTAATTGTCCGAGTCAACTTAGCAAGAGGATCGGTAACGTCGAAAGCAGCCAATAAAGCAGGAGGGATGGGTTTATTTTTCGCACAATCGGCAAAATCTTGATGAATTTGATCCATATCTGCTTCTTGAACCACCAGCACAGTTACGCTGTCGTTACGCAAGTCAGGTTTTTCAGGTAAAACTTTTTCGATCGCTTTTAACCGATGTTGACCATCAGTAACATAAAGTTCTACATCTATTGGCATAACAGCATAACCGAATTTGACTGGACCTGCACCATAGGTAAAAACTTTGATCGGTGTATTCGAGTTAAAGATGAATGGGGGCAAAATATACTGATCTGTCTCTAGCAAATACTTTGCAATCTCGTTAACGTGCTGGGGAATAAGTGGTCTGTTCATGACTTCATCCGCATTAGACTTATTCTTTTTAGCTTCAGCACTTTGTAATTTTGCCAATTCAATCAGCAGACTACAAGGTAGAGAAAAAACTAGATGAGTTCTTCCCCCCTGTTCGTAAACATGACAAATAAAAACTCTCGCTCCTGATGTGGCCGAATCAGCGAAAGCTAAAGTCTGCGCTTCATCTTGTCTTTGACAGTGTACGAGGTCAGCACTGGAACGGTAGCCGTCGTCATTGACAGCCGATGTGATCTGAGTCATAATTAACCTTGAAAAAATGTCCAAAAACAATTAAGTACATACAAACGTCCGAGAAGTCCTACTGCAATAGGTACTTATCGGAATTTTTGTTTATGCACTGAATCTAGTTTAAAGAAAGCTTTTAGGCTTGTCAATATCCCATATAAAGTTAACATACCGTTTTTGCAGTCAATATATGGACTGATTTTTCTTTTTGCAGTCGAAAAGTGGATTGATAGGTAAAATTCAGTAGGGTATAGGTACGATACCCAAAACAGCGATCGCATACTACGGAACTTATGTACTATGATCAACCCTTAATCCAACTTTAAAAACCGGCTCCCCCGTCCCTCCTATGCCCTTTAAACAGGATTTAGTATCACTTTCCCGGGTTGAGGGTTTAAGTCTGGTTAGGGATTAAAGAGTAACTCCACCGTCCACGGGTAAAACCACACCGGTCATATAGGGGTTGATAATCAAACTCAATACTGCTAGGGCGACTTCTTCGGGTTGCCCTAAATGTTCGACAGGTAGAGCAGAAACCGCCCATTTGCTCAGGTCGGAGAGTTCCGAATCACCTTGACTGGTCCAGATGCTTGTATCTTCTATTAATCCGGGGGCAACAACGTTAACGCGAATAGGAGCGAGTTCTAGGGCGAGGGCGCGTCCAAATACGGCTACGGCACTATTAGCGGCGGCTATGACGGAAATTCCGCCCATTTTGGAATATTTGAAGATAGTGACGCTGGATGTCAGGGTAATAGAACCGTCCTTGGCCAAAGTTTTCAGGGAGCCACGCACTGCTAAAAAGGTTGCCCAGAATTTCTCCATACCTCCCTGGGCCGTTTCTACCGCTCTTTTTTCTGCTCTTCTCTGTTCGTCTAACTCTTGATTAATTTGTTTCATTACATGGAATCTATCGGCGACTACCTCGGCCGATGGCATCAATTCTTTCACCAAATTTTTATAGGGCAACCAAAGGTCTATGCTGACTTCTTCGATTTGCTCTAACACCTCTTTTCCCCACCCTGTAAGCGTTTCTCTCAATTCTTCTTGTGTTCGCTTCTCTAGAATAGCTATTAGTTTTCCCGTATCTAAATTTACTAAAACCGCACAGTA
>NZ_JADEXI010000238.1:0-6738 GCF_015207185.1 Microcystis sp. LEGE 08355
ACCATTATCTGCATACATAGAGGGAAATCGCGGAGGGCTGATAATCCTTGAAAGCCTTATCAATACTAGCATTATTCCCTCTCAAAATTTCACTAATTCCCCAAGTTTTCCTAACCTTGACCCCCTCTAGGAGACAAAAAATTCAAAACCTACTATCTTAACTTGGTTCTTAGCGCAAGTCAACCCTTTATTTAAATTTTTGATTCTCTTGCCCGATAACGATATAAATTCTCGTAATGACCAACCGATTTTCCGTGATACGGTTGAACAGAACGCAACCAAGTTAGCTTTGCAAGCAAAAAGGAATGTTAGCAAATTCCTTCAGCTTTGCATTGGGAACTTGCTAACGCACAATAAGAAAGTCTATGAATAAACAACTGATCAACAAACTACAAGCTGTAACTGCCCTTACCGTAGTGGGGACTACAGCCTCGATAATTTGTTCCCAGACAGCAGGACACAGCAACAGCCTGACGGATATTAGCGTAGGTCGTCAAACTGTTATCGAGTCAACTACTCAAACCGTTCTGTCCGCTTTTTCTAATAGTCGAACATTCGATTCAGATATTAAATTATCACGTTCGGTTCAAGATAATGCTAACGAAATTCTAAAAACTTTGGAGTCCCTAGTGGACAAAGAAAATACCGTCCCCGCAAGCGTTACACCCTGGACCCAAGAGGCCATTCCTTCGACGATACAACCCCAATCACAACCCAATCAAGTCAAACCAGTCCCGGCCAGCAATCCTACCTCAGTGACACCGCCAGAGAAGCCGAAAACAACCCAAGGGACAAAAACCAGCAGTCGCCCCCGTAAACGGGGAATGGCCTCTTGGTATGGTTCCGGTTTCCACGGTCGTCGCACCGCTAGTGGTGAGACTTTTAACTCTAGTGGTTTAACTGCCGCCCATCGCTATCTACCCTTCGGCACCAAGGTTAGGGTAACTAATCTGCGTAATGGGCGCTCGGTGGTGGTGCGAATTAATGATCGCGGTCCGTTTAGCGGTGGTCGCGTCATCGACCTCTCCAGAGGTGCGGCAGCGATTATCGGTGTCTTCCAGTCGGGAGTTGCCCCAGTGGTCTTGGAAGTTTTAGGCAGATAATCAGTAAACAGTTATCAGTAAACAGTTATCAGTGAAAAGACAGCACTGTTAATCTGCTTCTGGGAAAATCTAGTACAAATGCTCAGGCTTCCTCCTTATCCCTGACTTGAAAGAGGGTGTAGGGTGTGGGGTGTAGGGAAGGAAACCTCTTTCATCTCTGGTGGTGAAAATTTTTTCATCGGGACTGACTAAAAACTCACATCTGATCAGTGATAACTGATAACTGATAACTGATAACTGATAACTGATAACTGATAACTGATAACTGATAACTGGTAACTGATAACTGATAACTGGTAACTGATAACTGATAACTGATAACTGATAACTGATAACTGATAACTGATAACTGCTATAGTGATCCTATTGGGATTTGACTGGGTTTATGTTAGAAATTAGCGATTTATCGGTTAATTATGGCGGAATAAAGGCATTACAGCAGGTTAGTTTAAGGGTAGAAAGGGGGGAAATTGTCACCCTGATTGGAGCGAACGGAGCAGGAAAAACGACGACTCTAAAGACGATATCTCGGCTTTTAACGGCAAAGACGGGGCGAATAATTTATCAAGGTCAAGATATTACCCATTTACCCCCCCATGAAATCGTTAAGCGGGGAATTGCCCATAGTCCGGAAGGGAGAAGAATCTTAGCGCGTCAAACAGTCTTGACAAATTTGCAGTTAGGGGCCTATACGAGGAGCGATCGCCTAGGAGTAAAAAGTGATATCGAAAAGCAGTGGCAACTGTTTCCCCGACTATGGGAGCGCCGAGAGCAGTTAGCGGGAACCCTAAGCGGTGGGGAACAGCAGATGCTGGCAATCGCCAGAGCTTTAATGAGTAGTCCCAAGTTATTGTTACTAGACGAACCCAGTTTAGGACTAGCGCCGCAGATAGTGCGAGAAATCTTCAGCATTATCCGTCAATTAAACGAATCGGGAGTAACTATCCTGTTAGTGGAACAAAACGCCAATTTAGCCCTAGAAACTGCCAATCGCGGCTATGTTTTGGAAGCGGGACGCTTGACTATCGCAGGAGAAGCCGGGGATTTACTCAAGGATGAGCGGGTCAAACAAGCTTATTTGGGCTGATCAATCACAGTGGGGGGATCATTGAAGAAAATCTATAGTAAAACTTGGTAAAAAATATTAACAAAATTTTACAAAGTCGCCTAGAATGAACACATAACCAAATAGGTATTTTTTCTTACTGCCATGCTAACGGCTAACTTCCCCTGGCTCACTGCCATCATTTTGCTCCCCTTGCTTGCCTCCTTCCTTATCCCTGTAATCCCCGACAAGGAAGGAAAAACTGTTCGTTGGTTCGCTCTTGGAGTCGGACTAGCAGACTTTATATTAATGTGTTACGTCTTTTTACAAAAATATGATTTAAGCAACCCCAACCTACAATTAGTGGAAAAAATCGATTGGGTTCCCCAAATAGGTTTAAGTTGGGCGGTGTCGGTGGATGGTATATCGGCACCGTTAGTTTTATTAGCAGGATTGGTGACAACCCTTTCTATCTTGGCCGCATGGCAAGTGGACCGTAAACCCCGTTTATTCTACTTCCTGATGCTGTTGCTCTACGCCGCTCAGATTGGTGTTTTCGTCGCCCAAGACTTATTATTATTCTTTTTAATGTGGGAAATCGAGTTAATTCCCGTTTATCTACTCGTTTCCATCTGGGGTGGCCAAAAACGTCGTTATGCAGCCACTAAATTCTTACTCTACACCGCCGCCGCTTCTATCTTCATCCTCGTTGCTGGTCTAGCCATGGCTCTTTACGGTGGTGGTGCGATGACCTTTGATATGGCGGAATTAGGATTTAAAGATTATCCCCTCGCTTTAGAATTAGTCCTTTACGCCGGTTTATTAATCGCTTTCGGGGTCAAACTCGCCATCTTCCCCCTCCATACTTGGCTCCCCGATGCTCACGGTGAAGCTTCTGCACCTGTATCGATGATTCTCGCTGGTGTTCTCCTCAAAATGGGTGGTTATGGTTTAATCCGTCTTAATATGGGGCTTCTACCCGATGCACACATCTACTTTGCCCCGATTCTAGCGATTCTCGGTGTCGTTAATATTATCTACGGTGCTTTCGCTTCCTTCGGTCAACAAAACATGAAACGCCGTCTCGCTTATTCCTCGGTTTCACACATGGGATTCGTCCTTTTAGGGATTGCTTCCTTTACCGATGTGGGTATTAGCGGTGCTATGTTACAAATGCTCTCCCACGGTTTAATTGCCGCCGTCTTATTCTTCCTTGCTGGTGTCACCTACGACCGCACCCATACCTTAGCTTTAAACGAGATGGGTGGGATTGCTCAAGCGATGCCGAAAGTCTTCGCTCTCTTTACTGCCGGCGCCATGGCTTCCCTAGCGTTACCCGGAATGAGCGGTTTTGCCAGCGAAATTACTGTATTCATCGGTGTCACTAGCAGTGACGTTTATAGCCAAACCTTCCGGGTTGTGACTGTCTTCCTCGCTTCCGTTGGTTTAATCCTCACCCCGATTTATCTACTCTCCATGCTTCGTCAAGTTTTCTACGGAGATGGTTCTTCCTGCGATATTACTAACATTCTCCCCAACAAAAGTAACGAACAGGCAGTTTGTTTCGGTACTAGCTGTGTCCTCCCTCATGAATCAGAATATATTGACGCTAAACCCAGAGAAATCTTTATCGCTGTCTCTTTCCTCGCTTTGATTGTCGCTATCGGTTTCTATCCCCAACTGGCTACGCGTATCTACGATGTCAAAACGGTGGCAGTTAACTCGGAAGTGCGTCAAGCTTACACAGAAATCGCCGCTACTCGTCAAAATATCTACGCTGAAACTCAACTGGACGTAAGCGCCAAAGTTGCCAGCATCCTCCAATAAATTGGCAAGTCTAAAGTGAATAGGTTATCAGGAGTAGAAATTCTGCTCCTGATTTT
The DNA here is from genome assembly GCF_015207185.1 of Microcystis sp. LEGE 08355. Taxonomy (NCBI): domain Bacteria; kingdom Bacillati; phylum Cyanobacteriota; class Cyanophyceae; order Chroococcales; family Microcystaceae; genus Microcystis; species Microcystis sp. LEGE 08355. The sequence goes on from NZ_JADEXI010000238.1 coordinate 4,032, forward strand.
TTTGGCGAGGAGATAATTAATTAGGGTTGGCTGAATAAATGTGAAATATAGACGAGGTAAGGGTTTTAGGGGTCTATTTCGCAAAACAAGTGCAAGATTTTCAGAGAATCGTGGTCTTGTAGGGGCGAAGCATTCGGGCATAACCTATCGCTGAAACCGTAGATTTCCTATCCGAATGCTTCGCCCCTACTTTTTCAGCAAACCCTACATAAACAAACTATAATCTACATGAAAGAAATGTCCTAATAATTTCGCCTGTTCTTGGCTAATTGACCCTTTTCCTGCAATTAAACTAGAAGCAATTTTGTCAGAGCCAAGGATTATGGCTATGTCTTTCTTGTTAACGCTTTGTTGCTCCATCAAAAACAATAACATAGAATTAGGTGTGGTTGATTCTTGTAGATAAAAGCTTCTTTCAAAATTCTCAATTAAAAAAATTAGAAGCTCATAAAGTTCATCTTCTTCGGGAGTTCGATGCTGACGGTGCATCAATTCTTCGACAATAACCAGAGCTTTTTCATTTTCTGCTTCTGTTCTGATAACTTTAGGTAAATGGCGAGCTAGTAATTCTTTGTATTTTTCTGGATTAAAAGTAAGGGTCATTTTTCCATTGCTCCTTATCGTATTCAGCGTGAGTTAAAACATACTTGATATAAATTAGCCGCTTCTGATAATCGATACTGGTTATAAGGCGATAACGATTTCCTTTAATGTTAAAAACAGTAAAATTACCAACTGCTTCTGCTTGGGGAAATACTGTTTGAACCTCAACTAAATTATACCAAATTGCTTGACTGGCAATTTTATGCCAATTTTCTAAAGCTATTCGGGAATCAGCGTGTTTATTCGTAAATTCTCGTAATCTTCGATAGCTGATGACGTGCATTTATAAAAACAAACATAAATTATCTCTATTGTTAAAAAAGGTGGACAATGCTCATTAAATAAAATTAAGGAATACATTTTTTAACTTGCTCAAGAGACAATCCCAACGTACTAGCAATTTGCTCGGCCGTCAAGCCAAGCTCGACTAAGTTTGGAATAATTTCTAGTTTTGCTTTTTGTCTTTCTCTTTCCAGAATTGTCAGGCTTTCTTTAACATAAGGTATAGCAGTTTCTTCTATTATTGATTCAATATTTTCTGTCTCATAACTTTGTGAAGGATTAGCACAGAGGTTAATGTTACCGATTTGCACAGGATTAACCATATTGGAGTACGCATTTGCCACTCCTAATCTTTCAATAGTAGCACGGAAATTAGACTTATTTAAATCTTCTCCTAAAGCTTCGGAAAGAATGCGCCACAGTTGATAAGCTTCATCTTTAGTATGCCCTGCCGAACAATGATATTCTTCAGAAATATGGGTATATTTTTTTCCATTAAGGACTCCCTTCAGAATCGCAACCTGCAGACTGTCAAGATGTTGCCCCGTTTGTGCGAAAACTAGGTCATCCACGTATTTCAACACCGCTTGTACGTCCATTAACCTGTTGCTTCATACCTCTAACGCCCACCCGTTATTATCCGCTATAATCCGCTTTTTGTCAAGATTATTAATAAAACTCCCGCCTTTATCCGCCACCATCCGACTTTAGATTAGCTGAAATCAGGCTTATGCTTGAAGCAGGAATTGATGAGGCTAAAAGAATGGCTAATAAAATTACCACCATAACACTAGCTACTGGAGTTTTCCTCGGTTGTGCAGTCATTGAAACTCCCGTTGTAAATTCTGCTCCAACATTACTCGGACCAACTCCTTATCTTAGCTTTAATGATAGTCCATTTAAAAATGTTAACTTTAGCTATTTTTACCTTGAGAATTTTGAGGATGGTTCCCTGAATGTGCCAGGTGTTACAGCCTCTAGTGCTAGTGGCTTACCATTTGGCGTGGAAGGTCCAGGTTTTTATACAGATTCTGTTGATATTGACGACGGAGTGATTGATGGAAACGGGCAACAAGGTCATTATCTCGTTGAAGTAGGTAATGGAATAATAGGAGGCTTTAAATTTACTTTCAATGCCAATACTTTAGGAAACTTTCCTACTCATGTAGGTATTGTCTGGACAGATTCATATTCAAGCTTTGGCGGAATAGATCAAACACCACTAACTTTTGAAGGGTTTGATGCACAAGGAAATTCTTTAGGTACTATTGCACTTGGTCAGGGACAGATTGGCGATACCAGAAACGACGGAACAACAGTTGATGATCGCTTTTTTGGAGTTATCAATTTAGCAGGCATTTCAGCTATCTCAATATCTCAGACTTTGATCAATGTAGGCTTTGGAGTAGATCACTTAGAATATGGATTTGTTCCCCAATCTAGTCAACCTGTTTCTGAACCTTCCACTGTCTTTGGTTTATTAGGATTCGGTTTATTTGGACTAGGTGTATTCTGCAAGCGGACTGTTTCAGCTAATTGGATGTAATAGATTCTCCCGATCTCCCGGGGAGCATCCCACTTTTGCAATAAGCAATTGTACTTAGATGTGAAATGCTTATATGGCAAGCCTTTTCGGGAGTTCATAGATTTTTAACGGTTCTCTAAATTGTGTGATTGGAACCAGAATCGTTATACTATAGCAATTCTCTGACTCATGAGGTACAGTAGCAACAGTGAGTAAACCAATTGCGAATATCTTTTTGAGTAACTTCTAACATAGCTAATTCAATCCCTTCTATTAAGTCTTTGTAAGTTCTCGCCT
>NZ_JADEXI010000239.1:0-6704 GCF_015207185.1 Microcystis sp. LEGE 08355
AAATGTGTCTAACAGACAGAGCTTGGATTGAGTGATAAAACCGAAAGTAACACCCAATTTTAGGAGAAAGTTTCCCCTGAAAAATCCCAAATTAGTAGATTTACAAAAATGAGATGCACCCCATAACACCCTGATCTCCTCAACATCGTTATCTCCTCAATGACCGCAGCCGCATCTTAGCACTCAAGCCCTAAGAGTGCTAAATTAACTATAAGGAGTCCTATCACAACAGCGATACCATGTCCAAAATCATTGCCTTCAAAGATGAATCCCGTCGCGCCCTAGAAAAAGGTGTCAACGCCTTGGCCGATGCGGTAAAAATCACCCTCGGTCCGAAAGGACGCAATGTCTTGTTAGAAAAGAAATACGGCGCCCCCCAGATCGTTAATGACGGCATCACCGTGGCCAAAGAAATCGAATTGTCCGATCCCCTCGAAAACACCGGGGCGAGATTAATTCAGGAAGTAGCGTCAAAAACCAAAGATTTAGCGGGCGATGGCACCACTACCGCCACCATCATCGCCCAGGCTTTAATTAAAGAAGGTCTGAAAAACGTTACCGCCGGGGCCAATCCCGTCGCCTTAAGACGCGGACTAGACAAAACCATCGCCTATCTAGTCGAAGAAATCGCCGCCGTCGCTAAACCGATCGCTGGAGATGCGATCGCTCAAGTGGCCACCGTTTCTTCCGGCAACGACGAAGAAGTGGGACAAATGATCGCCACCGCCATGGAAAAAGTCACTACCGATGGCGTAATCACCGTCGAAGAATCGAAATCCCTAACCACCGAATTAGAAGTAGTGGAAGGGATGCAGATCGATCGCGGTTATATCTCCCCCTATTTCATCACCGATCAGGAAAGACAGATCGTCGAGTACGACAACCCCCTGATCCTGATTACCGATAAAAAAATCAGTGCGATCGCTGAATTAGTCCCCGTCCTCGAAGCCGTTGCTCGTCAAGGTCGTCCCCTATTAATTATCGCCGAAGATGTGGACGGCGAAGCCTTAGCCACTCTAGTGGTCAACAAGGCCCGGGGTGTCCTAAATGTCGTCGCTATCAAAGCCCCCAGTTTTGGGGAACGTCGCAAGGCGGTTTTACAAGATATCGCCATCCTCACCGGCGGTCGTCTGATTTCCGAAGAAGTAGGCTTAAGTCTTGACACGGTTAGCCTCGATCTGCTGGGGCAAGCGGCAAAAATCACCCTAGAAAAAGACAATACAATTATTGTCGCCTCCGGAGACAGCCGCAATAAGGCCGATGTGCAGAAACGTCTCGCCCAACTGAAAAAACAGTTAGAAGAAACCGATTCCGAATTCGATCAGGAAAAATTACAGGAACGCATCGCTAAATTAGCCGGCGGTGTGGCCGTGATTAAAGTCGGGGCGGCCACAGAAACCGAACTCAAGGATCGCAAACTCCGCATCGAAGATGCCCTCAATGCCACCAAAGCTGCCGTGGAAGAAGGTATCGTCCCGGGCGGTGGTACAACCTTGATTCATCTGGCTTCTAAGGTGAAGGCTTTCAAAGCTTCTTTGACTAACGATGAGGAAAAAGTCGCCGCCGATATCGTCGCTAAAGCCCTAGAAGCACCCCTGCGTCAGTTGGCTAATAACGCCGGTGTGGAAGGGGATGTGATCGTGGAAGGTGTGCGCGATACCGCTTTTAGCGTTGGTTACAATGTCCTTACCGGCAAGTACGAAGACTTAATCGCCGCTGGAATTATCGATCCGGCTAAAGTGGTACGGTCAGCCGTTCAAAACGCCGCTTCTATCGCCGGTATGGTCTTAACTACGGAAGCCCTCGTGGTCGAAAAACCCGTTAAAGAAGCCGCAGCCGCCGATATGGGCGGCATGGGCGGCATGGGTGGCATGGGCGGCATGGGTGGCATGGGCGGCATGGGCATGATGTAATTTCTGATGCCGTCTGGCCCCTGAAAATAATCTCATGCAATTGAGCCAATCTGTCCCTTTTCTGGTTATCATCGGCATTAGGGACAGGTTTTTTTTCCTCGGGAAAAACTTTTTCAGCAGAACCTGCTTAATCTATCCTTTGCATTAGTCCAGACACTACACTAGAAAAGAAGGATTATTCCCAGAAATCATGACACTGCTGACGGTTCGATCGCTCAAAAAAGACTTCGGTATCAAGGAAATTCTCAAAGATGCCAGTTTTAGCCTCGATGATCGCGATAAAGTCGGCCTGATCGGTACGAATGGATCGGGAAAATCGACCCTATTGAAAATGATCGCCGGTTTAGAATCGATCGATGGTGGCGAAATTCAAATAAATTCGGGGATGAAAATCGTCTATTTACCCCAGCAACCCGATCTAGACGACGATAAAACGGTTTTAGAGCAGGTTTTCGCCGATAGTGGCGAAAGTATGACTTTAATCAAGGAATACGAGGAATTGTCCGATCGCCTTGTCCATGAGCCAGAAAATCTGGATACTATTATGGAAAGTTTGTCAAGGGTTTCGCAACAAATTGATAAACTTGCCGCCTGGGATTTAGAAACTAATGCTAAAGTTATTTTAAGTAAACTGGGCATCGATAATTTTAATGCTCGTGTGGGAGATTTATCGGGGGGATATCGCAAAAGAATCGCCATCGCTACCGCACTTTTAGCCGATCCTGACTGTTTATTGATGGATGAACCCACCAACCATCTAGACGCGCTTTCCGTGGAGTGGTTACAGAGTTATTTGTCCCGTTTTCGGGGAGGATTATTATTAATTACTCACGATCGCTATTTTCTCGATCGAGTGACTAATCGCATCATTGAAATCGATCGGGGAGACTTATCTACTTATGCCGGTAATTATGCCTATTATCTAGAAAAAAAAGCTTTAGCGGAAGAATCGATCGCCAGTAGTCAACGCAAACACGCGGGAGTTTTACGACGGGAATTAGAATGGTTATCCCGGGGACCAAAAGCACGCAGCACCAAACAAAAAGCGCGGATTGATCGCATTCAGGCAATGGGTAATAAGGAATTTAAACAGGTGGAGGGAAAAGTCGATATTGCCACCGCAGGAAGACGCATCGGCAAAAAAGTTATCGAAGTAGAAAAGATCTCGAAAGCTTACGGAGATCATACTTTAATTAAAGATTTTACCTATATTTTTACTCCCGAAGATCGCATCGGTGTTATTGGCAGTAATGGGGTAGGAAAATCTACTCTCATGGATATTATTACCGGGAAAATTCTCCCCGATTCAGGCACAGTTGACATCGGTTCCACTATTCATATTGGTTACTTCGATCAACAATCCGATGATCTCAATATCAACGAAAATCAAAGAGTGATCGAATATCTGAAAAGTGTGGCCGAATTAGTCAAAATCCTAGACGGTAGCGTCATCACCGCTTCCCAGATGTTAGAAAAATTTCTCTTTCCTCCCGATCAACAGTATGCACCAATTTATAAACTTTCTGGAGGAGAAAGACGACGCTTATTTTTACTACGAGTTTTGATGAGTGCACCTAATGTTTTAATCCTAGATGAACCCACCAATGATCTCGATGTGCAGACTTTAGCAATTTTAGAAGAATATTTAGAAGACTTTAACGGTTGTGTGATTGTCGTTTCCCATGATCGCTATTTTCTCGATCGAGTAGTTGATACTATTTTTGCCTTTGAAACCGGGGGTAATATCCGTCAATATCCGGGTAATTATTCCCTTTATCTCGATCAGAAAAAAGAGGAGGAGGAACCAAAAGAAAAAAAAGTCACCCCAAAAACTGTTAAAGCTTCTCCCTCACCCGTCAATAAGAAAATCTCTTTTAAAGAGAAAAAAGAATACGAAGATATCGAAAAACAAATACCAATTTTAGAAGCAAAAAAAGCCGAAATTGAAAAGGTACTTTATGGAGAACCCCTAGAAGATTTTACTAAAATAACCGCTCTGACCGAAGAATTAGCTCAATTAAGTCAAAAAATTGATAATTTAACCGATCGCTGGTTAGAATTAGCGGAAAAATTAGGCTAGGATGATCCCTATTTTCCCGATCAATTTAGTTAAAACTGAGTGATAATTTCTGGTGAATCATCCTCATCCATGACCAGATCTACCGACTCCACCCGCAAGAGTGCCAAATTATCGTTAACCACCCCTTGAAGATAGATTTCCCCCATCCCTTCACCCCCCAGATCGATCGAGCCGAAAACTTGACCGGTTTTGGTATTAAAATTAAACTGAAAATAATTAGCCGAGGAAATTCCCTCGCGGACATTATCGTATTTAGCGATCTCTTGACCAATGTTATCATAAAAAGATACCTGAAAATTTTCTAAAACTCGCATTTTTCCCGAACCTTTTTCCGAAAAGATAGTCGGGGCCGTTTTTTCATCATAACTAAAAGAACCTTTAGCTGTATAACCCTGATTTCCCAACCATTGAAAATCGAGCGTCACTGCTAAAACCCCCTGGGTATTCAGGTTAGCAACTAAAAGCCAAGCTAATAGTAAAATCAATATTATCTTTTTCATGAGTCGGTTATTTCGGTTACAGCAGTTATCCTAATGGTGAGGTACGAACAAAATCGGTAAAACCCTACACCCCACACCCTGCCACCAGGAAAAACCTTTTCAGCAGACCCTATTATAGCAAAAGGATTGCTACTTGCTTCCAATTAAGTAGGGAGGCACAATTATTTGTAGGATGGGTTAGCGGTAGCGTAACATAATCGGGAGTTGGGTTTCATGCTTCAACCCAACCTACGTTCATCTTATATTTAATTCCACCCACCTACTTAGTCACTGATAACTGATAACTGAATAGAGTTTGTCAGCGAAACGTTTTTTTGTCTTAAAGTCCAGAAAACGGGTTTCTCCGAGAAACCCGTTTTTTAGGTGAACTTCGGCAAAAAAGAAGCTTAAAAATGCTTCAAAATATTCTCTTAATGCTTCTTTCCAGGGTTCATCATAATATCATTTTTCAAAAGTGATGACAGACTTAGTTGATTATTCCAAAGCGCAATTCCGCTCTCGGACAGGAATTGCGCTTTTAGATGTTAGTCACGACTATTGAAAATTGGTATAATTGGCGGTTGTTTGGTTCATTTGAGTTGTCCGCTTACTCTTAGGGGTGAAGCGCGATAGCGTAACGCACCGATTTAATAATAGAGGTGGTGCGTTACGGCGGCTTGTTGATGCGTGTTTTTTTGACGGAATTGTTAGCCACCTAACGCACCCTACGCCTAAAATTAGTGGCTGTGTGACTAGGTTAATTTATCAGTGCAAAATCAGTCGCTATCAGGGTAGGAACAGTCAACAAACTGGCAAATTCAGAGCCACTTCCTAAGCCAGCAGCACTACCATTTTGATTGTAGTAGATGCTGCCACTGCTGTTACTGTAAACGATAAAAGCACTGCTAGTGGCAACTAAATCATCGTCAGCGACGCTGGCAAATTCAGCCGGTTGACTGAAGCCATTGCCGATGCTACTTTGTAAGGCGGTAAATATGGCTTTACTTAATACTATTTTATCACTACTTGGGGTGAAATCGCTGATGGCATCGATGCCTAAATTACTACTATTGAAGATAAAGTTATCGCTACCATTACCACCAGTAAGTAAATCATCGCCGGAACCACCAATTAAACTATCGTTTCCGTCTTGACCGGTTAATTGATCGTTGCCACCACCACCAGTTAGAGTATTATTAAGGCTATTCCCGGTTAGTCGGTCATTACCGCTATCGCTAATAATATTTTCGATGGTGTTATTGGCCGAAAAAGTCAATCTTAGATTATTGGTGACGACGGTTTGGTTTGTAGTAATCCCTAAGTTAACTCTTACTGCGGTATTTGTCCCGGTAAAGTCGAGGGTATCGATACCACCAGTAGTAGTTTCTTGGATGGTATCGCTTCCTAATGGGGTTGAAGCATTGAAACAGTAAATATCGTTACCATTAGCACCAGCGAGGATATTGTTACCGCTATTTCCGGTAATTTTATTGTCACTGGCGTTACCTGTACCGTTAATATTATTACTGCCAATTAGTCTGAGGTTTTCCACATTATTGGGTAAGGTTCGAGTAATGCTGCTTTGTAGGGTGTCAGTAATAATTACTTGTCCAATTGCTTCGTCGGGATTGATGGTGGCATTAACCGCATTTGACAGGGTTACTGTAAAGGCTTCATCAGGTTCATTGAGGTTATCATTGAGGATGGGAATGCTAATAGTAGCAGTGGAAGTATTCGCCGCAATGGTGAGGGTTCCTGTCTGGCTAGTGTAATCTACATTGGCGGTAGCATCAATGGGTGCAGTGGTATAGTTGACAGTAATTGGTTGTGGATTGGGGTTATTGACAGTAACGGTGAGGATGGCATTACTATTTTGACCTTCCACCACGGTGATGTCATTGATGGAGAGTTGCGAGGTGACAGTGCTATCGTCATCGGTAATTGTTCCCGTGGCTGCGTTAGGAGTACCTACTGTATAACCGCTCCCAGAAGCAAGGGTTAAAATAACAGTTTCGTTGGGTTCAACTGTGGTGTCAGCAGTGGGGTCAACAGTTACGGTAGCAGTCGCTGAACCAGCAGCAAAGGTGACTGTATTGGTAGTCCCAGTACGAGTGTAGTCGGTATTGAGAGTCGCTGTCCCTCCGAGGGTGTAATTGACTGTTAAAGCATTTGTTGTTACACCAGTACGGGTGAAGGTATAGACTAAGTTAGTTGTCCCATCTTCTGTCACAC
>NZ_JADEXI010000002.1:0-32812 GCF_015207185.1 Microcystis sp. LEGE 08355
AAATTAGTGAAAGCTGTTTGTAAATGTCTTAACCCTTGTGGTAAAGGTACACAGCTAACTTCATTGAGAAAGTTTAATTCTTCTTGTTTTTTCCAATCGGTTAGCATTGAAGAAGTTTGAGCGTAGCCTACTCTTTCTTGCTTTTCGTACCAAGCTTGTGTTCGTTCGTGGAGAGCTTTATTGTAAACTAATCTTACACAGCCCAAAGTGCGCCGCAATAGCGACTCTTGTTCGGGTGTGGGGTAAAATCGGTAGCGATAGCTTTTCCATATCTCGCATTCTAGCATATATCGTGTAAATGCGCTAATATTTAACAGTAAAGCCGTCGTAGAACGACGGGGTTTCAGACCCAAATTTTCGATGAAATTTACCAGTAGTCAAAGCGAACTCAACAGCAATTTATCCCTAGTTAGTCGGGCCGTTGCCAGTCGTCCTACCCATCCGGTGTTGGGAAATGTTCTTTTTTGTGCCGATGAGGAAAAGGGCGAAATTAGCCTGACTGCTTTTGATTTGAGTTTAGGGATTCGCACCAGTTTTCGGGCCGAGGTGGTGGAAGGGGGCAAAATTACCCTGCCGGCAAAATTACTTAACGATATTGTCTCTCGTTTGGGAGAGGGGGAAATCACCATCTCTGTGGAAGAAAACGAGAATGATGAGGAGCATAGTCTCGCTTTCCTGAAAACTGCCTCGGCACAGTTCCAAATTCGCGGCATGAAGGCCGATGAGTTCCCAGAATTGCCCACGGTGGCCGATGGAGAAATTGTTAATTTACCTATAGTTGCCTTGACAGAGGGACTAAAAGGTGCATTGTTTGCCGCTAGTGGCGATGAAACTAAACAGGTGTTGACGGGGGTACATTTAACTAAAACCGTCGATTGTCTAGAATTTGCCGCTACAGACGGTCATCGTTTAGCGGTGGTACAAACTCCCCTAGAGGAGGTGGAAAGTGCCTCTGGTGGCTTTAATGTCACCATTCCGGCCCGGGCCCTGCGAGAATTGGAAAGAATGATGGCAACAAAACAAAATATCGAGACTATTACTCTGCACGTGGATGATTCTCAAGTCATCTTTGAAATGGGGGAACAGAGGTTAACCAGTCGTAAGTTAGAAGGGGCCTATCCCACTTATAATCAGTTAATTCCTAAATCCTTCGATCGCTCTTTGGTTTTAGACCGCAAACAATTAATCCGTTGTTTGGAATTAGTGGCGGTTTTATCGGACCAAAAGAATAATTTAGTCAAGTTTAGTCTCGATAGCGAAAATGACCGTTTATCCCTAGCGGTGGAATCTCCTGATTTAGGTAGCGCCAAAGAGTCCATGGCGGCGGAAATTCAGGGAGAAAGCGGCGATATCGCCTTTAATGTTAAATACTTGATGGACGGTTTGAAGGCTTTACCCAATAATGATATCCAAATGCAGTTAAATGCTAGTACCCAACCGGTTATTTTTACCCCCTTGGGAGGTTTAAAGATGACCTATTTGGTGATGCCGGTACAAATTCGTCAGTAATTCTGACTTAATCGAGACCGTGGGATCTGTTTTTAACCTATCCCATTTTTGATTGTAAGTAGCTGGTTATAATTAAATTGAAGATAGATTTTGGGTTCGATCCCCCCTTAATCCCCCCTTATCAAGGGGCTAATTCATTCTCCGAATCTAATTCTTTTTTTTGCTACCTTTAATCGCTTACGAGATAAGTTAGGGAGCAGGGGAGTACCGGTTTTTGCTCTCATAGTAGGTTGATTCATGAATCAACCTACAAAGCACGACGTTTTGACAAATTTTCAGCTATGTATTTCCGAGAAATCGACTAAAAACGTTACCAGATAAGGAGTTGAGAGAATGACATAAGAGAGAATGAATCAGCCCTACATCTGGGGGGTGACTAGCGATTTCTAGCTTAACCTGCGTTCGGGATAACGCTATAGAAGGGACTGTTAGAAAACCTTGGCCAATTCTAGATTCTCAACTCCTTGATTAATAGCCAATCGCTAACAAGAAGTCCCCCCTATCTATGGACTGGGTTTTACATCAATCTGCTTAAACCGAACTCAGTTTAATTTAGGCTTTTCTGCCGAAAACAAAAGATAATCATCAAACGCCATAAACCAACCCCGATTTCTTGACCAAGCTTCAAGTCCTGGGTTATCTTTCTGGAGATCGATAACTAAATCATGCTTACTAATTCCTTGGCTAATCTGGGCAAAATAATGAACCATTGCCGGCCAAACATATTCACTAATAGATAAAGCTTGGATATTAACAAATCCATGCTTTTTGAGTTTTTCTACATAAATATGTCGGTCGTATTGATTAGGAAAGGGAATACACATTTTCTTACTATTAACCCGCAGCCAGAAGTTAATTTCTCGACCCACTCTAGGCAAACAATCCGCTATAGCCAACCTTCCACCGGGCTGCAAAACTCGAAAAGCTTCTGCGAAAAAATCCTCACGAGTGTCAAAATGAAAAGCACATTCTAAAGCAGTCAACTTATCAAAAGAATTCTCAGGAAAAGGGATTTGAGTAGCCGAGCCGACTTGAAGTTTTATCCTGTCCGATAACCCTGCTTTAGCTACTCTTTCTTGAGCAATTTCTACTTGTAACTCAGTTGTATTTAGACCAATAATTGAGCCAACATTGTTTTCTCTTACCCAGAGTAAATCCTGTTCAGCAAAACCGAAACCCACATCTAAAAGGTGATCTCCGGCTTTAAGTTCGGCTACTTCGGCTAATTTACGCGCTAAAGCGGCACAAGCTCCGTTATAAGTTGTTTCTTCTTTCCAATAACCAAAATTAAGCCATTGGGGAAAATTAGGATCATGAAGATGAGGATCGCGTTTCGCTATATTAGTATATAGTTCAGAAACTTGAAACTGATCTTGCAAAAACGCCATTTCTCGAACCGGATTAAGGATAAATTGTTTGATGGTTGCCCAGCGATTACGCCATTCATCTTTGAGGGGAATTTTGCCGATGTTTTCCAAATTATTATCCTCCTAAGGATTTTTCAGAAATATTGCCATTTTTAACTAACCGAATCCCTGAGATTCTCTAGATGCTTTAAAAAAGATTCCACGCCTCCGGATTAATCATATAAGGAGGCTTCTCTCCCCGAAGCACTTGTAATATTTGATTCGCCGCCGAAACAGCAGCCGCTAGACTCGCTTCAGGGGTTACTCCGGCTAAATGAGGTGAGAGAATGACATTCTCAAAATTATATAAGGGATTATCTAAAGCCGGCGGTTCTGGTTCAAAGACATCGAGGGCGCATCCGGATATCAATTTTTGATTAAGGGCGCTCCCTAAATCCTTTTCACAAACGACTTTTCCCCTGGAGGTATTAATTAAAAAAGCTGTTGGTTTCATCTTTTGAAAAACTGATATATTAAACATTTCCCGTGTTTCACTTGTTAGTTCAGGATGCAAAGAAACAAAGTCCGATTCAGCCAGAAGAACATCTAAATCTTTGACCCAAGTTGCTCCTACTGTCTCCGCTTTGCTGGCTGGAACATAGGGATCATAAGCTAATACTCTCATCCCTAATGCTAGGTTACATTTGTGAGCCACCAGAGTACCAATTCTTCCTAAACCCACAATACCAACGGTCTTGTTTTCGAGTTGAATCGGTTGGATATGATTGCGAATTAAATAGTTACCCTTTTTCACACAATGATCTAAAAAAGGCAGCTTTTTGGCAAGGGCTAAAATCATAGATAAGGTGTGTTCTGCTACAGCTGTAGTTGACATTCCGGGATTATTAACAACGATAACCCCCTGTTCTGTTGCTGCCATAATATCAATAGAATCTGTGCCAAATCCAGAGGTACTAATTACTTTTAAGTGTTTTGCCAATCGGATTGATGAAGCCTCTAACTTATTAGGATAACGCACAAATACGCCAGATACTTCTTGAATGGCCTGATTAATTTTCTCCAGTGTAGGGTTGGACAAAATCTCTATATTAGTAGATTCTTCAAGGAGTTTTTCCCCCGCTTCATCATACATTTTTCCGATTAAAAGAACCCGGGGTTTTTGAATATCCATAGTCAGAGTTTTTGGTGAAGTAGTAGTCATCGTAATTTTTCCTAAATTGAGTTTTGGCAATGAAACAGTTACAAAGATTTTGAGGATCGATAATCATCTATGGAAACAAGTCGCCAACTAGAATCCTCTAAAAGTTCTAACACCCATTGATGATACTTAAATAAACTTTCTCTATGTCCTACGCTAATAAAAGTTGTCTGTGCTTTTTGTAACTGCTGATATAAGGTTTGTTCGTTGTTCAAATCTAAAGCACTTGTGGCTTCATCTAAGATTACATAGCGGGGATGGGTTACTAACAATCGGGCAAAAGCAAGGCGTTGTTGTTCTCCTAAAGATAATATATTTTCCCAAGGAACTTCCGCATCAAAGCCATGAACTTTTGTGGCTATATTTTGAAGATTAACTTGTTGTAAAACCGATTCAAGTTCTCCATCGGTCATTTCACGGGTTGTTTTAGGATAAAGTAACTGTTCTCTGAGAGTTCCTAAAATAATATAAGGACGTTGAGGTAAAAAGAGAAATTGTTCTAAGGGAGGTCGTTTTAAACAACCAGTTCCTGCATTCCATAAGCCAGCAATAGCTCTTAATAGAGAACTTTTACCTCGTCCACTCGGTCCGACAATTAATAAACCTTCGCCTGGTTCGATAGATAGGGATAAATGTTGAACAATTACCTTTTCATAATCCGGTGTTTGTAAAGTAACATCCTCAAACTTGATCTGATTTTGTTCAAGGGTTTTAATGGTACTAGCATCCTTGGGTTGTTGGCGCATTTCTTCTAAGGCCGACGAAAATTCAGATAGACGCTCAACATAACTGGAAAATCTGCCCAAAGAACCAAATTCAAGGATTAACTCAGAAAAACCATTAGCAAACATACTGCAAGCAATAATAGCCTGATTAACTTGTCCGAAATCAATTTCCCCCCGAATATAGGCTGGAGCAAAGACGACAAAGGGAAATATTTGAATAACTGAGCGATAACCTCGACTAAAAATGTCTTGATTTCTCTCCCAATCAATCTTACTGAGAGAATTTCTGACGAGATTATTAAATCGACGTTGAATGATTTTCAACTCTTGATTTTCGCCTTGAAAAAAGGCAATAGATTCAGCATGATTCCGAACATGAGTTAAAGTGTAGGTGTAATTAGCTTTGGATTCCAATTCTTCTTGACTAATCTTATCTAATTCTCGACTTAAATAAACAGCAATTAGGTTGCCGACAATTGTATAAGCCACTAAAATCAAGGCGGCTAGTCGAGAAATCGAAAAAAGAATTACTAAAAAAGTCGTCATTTCTAAGACTTTTTCTAATAAAACAGCACCAAAATTAACAGCATTTCTAGCAATGGGTTCTATTTCTTGAGCTATCCTTTGATCCGGATTATCCACATCGGATCTAAAATTAATTTTATAATAGGCGCGATGGCTCAAATATCGGGTAATAACCTGCTGATTTAGCCATTCATACCAATCCAGAATAATTCTTTTTTTAACAAATTTAGAAAATGCAGTAAACAGGGTAATTAAAAGTAATCCTAAGCCATAAAATAATAAAATTGTCAGAAACTTAGAGGCATTTTTATCTTGAATAATAACATCAACTAAATAGCGATTAACGAAGCTATTAACTGCATTAGAGGCAACCAGTCCAACAATTACTAAAAGGAGGAGAAACAGCATTCCCCATGAACTTATTACCTCGGAAAATTTTCTTCCTTCTTTAGGATCAGTTGGATACCAGTAAGGACCGGCAATCAATTTCAGATTGTCAAAAAATTGATGAGAGCTTTTTACGGTTTCTTGTTGAAAAAATGTAGTTTGCATAGTTTGAATATAGGGTAACTTTTAGGAAATGCCTTGAATTTTTTTAAATTTCAAGCTTTCTAACTTCAAGGCTTGGGATTATTTAATCTCCTAAAAAAGCCTCCAAATCAGTAAGTTCTTGTAAGATTAAATCCTCACTAATCTCCTGCTGAACTTCAGTGAAGTTAATCATCTTCTGGTCTGTTTTTTGAACTTTTTCACCGAAAATACGGTCAAGCAGATAATCAACTAAGCGTCTAATATTAGGGAAATCAAAGACTAAAGAAGTGGGTAAGAGAACTTCTAATCTTTTCTCTAAACGATTTTTCAATTCAATAGAGGATAGGGAATCAATCCCCATTTCTATCAATCCTTGTTCTGTATCTGGCATAGATTTAATCCCTAAAATCATTCTGACTTGTTTGCTAACATATTCTAACAAATATTCCCGACGTTCTCCGAAAGGCATCTCCTCTAAAAGATGCAGTACAGAGTCTGATTCTTGAACAGAATTAATGGGAATTTCTGAGAGTCCTAAATTTTTTAGGAGTGGTTTTTCACCTTTAAATTGATAGATATTTTTGAAACGAACCCAATCCACATCGGCGATTAAAACCTGTGTTTGATTAGAAGCCATAATAGCATCCATCACTCTCAAGGCCAGATCTGGAGCAATTTCCCTGATCCCAATCTGTTTGAGCCAGTCCTCATAGTCTTGAGATACTATACCATGACCCGCCAATAATGCCCAATTTAAAGTCGTTGCAGGTAGCCCTTGAAGATGACGGAAATGAGCCAAAGCATCCAGCCAATGACTAACAGTATCATATAAGCCTTGTTCTTTTGCCCCCCAAATTGCACCCGCCGAAGAAAACAGCACAAAATAGTCTAATTGACTACCCAAAGATAGTTGATGTAAATTCCAAGAACCCTTAACTTTTGCCTGAAAAACTGCTTCGAGATCCTGCAAAGTACAGTCTTTTAATTGAGCTTGTCGGCCTGAGATTCCGGCAAGATGGAAAATGCCACGCAAGGGATAAGCGGTTTTTTCAATCTGGGTAAATATGGCCTGCATAGCCTCAAAATTGCCAACGTCTGCCGAAATAACTTCGATTGATGCTCCTTTTTCCTCTAATTTTCTGATTTTTTCTGATATTTGGGCTAATTCGGTTGCTGAATCCCACAGGAAGCGAGCCGGTAATGAGCGGCGTGTCGTTAAAATGAGATGTTTTGCTCCTAAATTGACTAAATGTTCCGCCAATTCTAAGCCTAGATGTCCTATTCCTCCCGTAATTAGGTAGGTAGCCTCAGGTTGAATCTTAACGGTTGTTGTCTCTAGAGACTTGAGAGGAAGCAGACGAGCAACATAGCCTTGACCTTTGCGGAAGACCAAATGATCCTCATCGTGAGCATGAGTTAATCCTAATAGTAATGCGGTAATATTTTGATTAATGTCAACGTCGGGATCAAGATCCAGCATACCTCCCCATAATTGCGGATTTTCTAGGGCAATAACACGCCCCATTGCCCAAAGAGGAGACTGAAACCCTAAAGAAGGCTGTTCTAATTCAAAGGGTTGGGCTCCCTGAGTGACAAGGAATAATTGAGGGGGATTAGGGATTTTTTGAATAGCTTTGAGAAGATTTAAAAGATAGTTACAGCGATTCAATAAAATGGATTCTGGTTGATCTTTGCCATCACTATTCAAAAGATAAATAATCCGATCTGGAGATGGATTTGACGCGAACCATTCCTCTAATTGTTGTAGTTGATTAGCATTCAAACAAGACTCAGAAGATGATATTTGTGTATTTTTCTCCCCTTGATAAATTATCCGACAGAAATCACACTTTTTCAGTAGTTGCTCTTGAATCCCTAAGGCAAAAGTATTTTGCTGGGGTTCAATATCAGTAAAAATTAGCCAGTTTTTAGCGAGGTTAGGGGAGATTTCTGAACTTTGAGCCAGAATAATACTTTGCTGAAATAAAGCAGTACCTATTTTTTGATCAGGAGAAACAAATTCCACCTGAGAAAAACCAGATTTAAGCAGCATAGATTCCCAAGTCGATGCTGTAATTATAGGATGATTTGGGCGCAAATGATAATCGCTAAAACGCCACCAACCTTGAGTGACACCAAAGATTAAATCAATCCAGGAAGATTGCTGAGTTAATTCTAACAGTAATAAATGACCGCCTGGACGTAGTAAACTTTGAATATGAGGCAAGGTTTCCTCTTGTAAATTGGCGGTAGAGTGTAAGACATTAGCTGCGATAATCAAGTCATAAGAATGACAGCAAAACCCTTGTAATTTCGGGTCTTTTTCAATATCGAGAACTTTGTATTCTAGTTCAGAAAATTCAGCCAAATTATCTCTAGCTTTCTCTAGAAAGAAGGGGGAAACATCAGTGAATGTGTA
Source organism: Microcystis sp. LEGE 08355 (assembly GCF_015207185.1). Classification (NCBI taxonomy): domain Bacteria; kingdom Bacillati; phylum Cyanobacteriota; class Cyanophyceae; order Chroococcales; family Microcystaceae; genus Microcystis; species Microcystis sp. LEGE 08355. Next base: position 8,275 of record NZ_JADEXI010000002.1, read on the forward strand.
GGTAATTTGACGAGAGTTACAAGCTTTAAGAACCTGTTGGGTTGTAGCTCCAGTTCCCGCACCAATTTCGAGAATGCGGAGGGAGGCTGAGGGAGGATAACTTGAGAGTAGAAGTTCAACGGTTTTAGAGATACCCAGATTGAGAATTTTTGCCGAAGGTGTATTTTTATAAAATTCGCTGGCTCCTCCTTGTCCATCTTGAGAAAATAGGATAGATAAAGGAGATATTTTTCCCGTAATAATGGCCGCTAAATTTGTGGCAACTTGTCGAAATAGATTGAGTTCTATTTGAGCATTAGGATAATGATTGATTAAATCTTCTACCGCTAAATCAGGATTAGATTGTTCAGGTTCTTTAACAATTTTCCATCGGGTATTTTGCTTTTCTAAAATGCCGACTTTCGCTAATATTTCTAGAACATAATTCCAGAAATATTTATATTCTTGTTTGAGTCCAGCTTGAATAAAACTTTGATCGGGATCAAGAAAGGTATTCATTTGAAAGAGTTCTAAATCTTTCAGAGCTTTAACAACAAAGTCAGCCGCCAGTTTTTCCATTTCAGAAAAAGCGAGAGAAACTCCCATCAATTCTGAGGATTGTAATTGGGGTTCTAAGTAAACCTCTAAATCCGTTTTAAGGCTGGTCAGATTTTCTAGCTTACCGTTAGCTAAATCACAGGGAAGCCAAGCTACTTGATAAAGTAATTTGGCAAAATCAAAGTCCTCTTTTTCTTGATAATACAGTTTAATCAACTGTTGAACAATGGCGGATATTGTTGGTTTTTCATCTTCAGAATAATGACCTGTTTCTAAGAGGGTTTGCATTAAAGTAGTTTTGTCCTTTTCGGATAACATTTTGACCAGATTAGATTCCCGTGGAACAGTTGCAGATGGGGTTTTTAAAGAAATCCAGTGTTGACGTTTTTGAAAGGGATAAGTAGGTAAAGCACATCGTCTAGGATGATAGTCTTGATCAAAACTAAACCAGTCTATCTTTGCACCGCGAACATAGAGTTTACCCAGACTTTCTAATAAAACTTGCCAATCAGAAAATCCCGAGCGTAAACTGGGTAGAGTTAGAGGTTCAGATGAAGATAGAGATGATTGAATAATTCCTGAGAGAATAGGTTGAGGTCCAATTTCAATAAAGGTATCACATCCAAGAGATTGTAGGAATAAAGCTCCTTGGTGAAATTGTACCGTATTTAGTAAATGTTGAAGCCAATACGCAGGAGTCATAATGCTGTCATCAGCAATTTCTCCCGTTAGGTTAGAGACCAGAGAAATTTGAGGTTGACTGAAAGAAATCTCTTGAAGAATCGTTTTAAATTCTGCAACCATTGGTTCTACTAAAGGGGAGTGAAAAGCATGAGAAACTTTAAGTTGACGAACTTTAACCCCAGAATTAGTAAAATGGTTACAGAGTTTTTGAATTACGTTTTTTTCTCCAGAAATAACGGTATGTTGTTCTGCGTTAATGGCAGCAATAGCGATTTTTATTCCCTGACTTTGGCAATGCTCAATAACTGAGTTTTTATCGAGAAAAATAGCGGCCATTTCCCCTTGATTTTGGGGTAATTGCCCCATCAAGTTGCCTCGATGGCTGACCAGTTTTAAGCCACTTTCAAGATCAAAAACACCAGCAAAACAAGCAGCTGAATATTCTCCTAAACTATGGCCTAAAATAGCGGCTGGTTGAATTCCCCAAGAATGCCATAATTGAGCGAGAGCAACTTCAATCAGAAATAGTGCCGGTTGGGTATAAGCGGTTTGGTTTAAGGCGTCATCTGTATCGGCAAATACGACGTTTAGTAGGGATTTACCCGTTAGTTTTTGATAGTATTTTTCCCCTGCGTCTAAAGTTTTTCTAAAGGTGGGTTGAGTCTGATAGAGTTGATGAGCCATCCCTGCATATTGAGAACCTTGCCCTGTAAATAAAAAGGCAATCTTAGACGGTCTTTTTTCATCAGCTATACCATGAATAGTTGACTGATAATCGAGTTGCTTAAACTGCCGTAATTGTTCAATAAAATCACTATTTTTATAGCCAGTTAAGGCTAAACGATTTGAGAAATGAACTCGGCCTGTATTGGCCGTAAATACTACATCAGACAGATCCTTTTCAGGTTGACTTTCTAAAAAGTCTATGTAGCGACTTACTAACTCTGTTAAAGCTGGTTCGGTTCGAGCGGAAAGGGTGAGCAAATGATAGGGACGTTGGTTCTGATTGTCTTGAGGAATAATGGGAGGAGCTTCTTCTAGAATAACATGGGCATTAACCCCGCCAATACCTAAAGAGTTTACCCCTGCCCGTCGGGGTAATTTTTCGTCCTTGTCTTGCTTAGTAGTCCAAGAAATAGCTTCATTATTAATATAAAAAGGAGTCTGAGAAAAATTAATTTGAGGGTTAGGATTTTGGAAATGTAATGTAGGTGGAATAACTCTATATTTGAGGGCTAAAGTCGCTTTCATTAAACCAGCAATACCAGAAGCAATCTGCATATGTCCGATATTGGTTTTTACTGAACCTAAAACACATTCTCCCTCATTTGCCCCCTGATAAACTTTAGCTAAAGCATCAACTTCTATGGGATCTCCAAGAGGGGTTCCTGTGCCATGAGCTTCCACAAAACTAATTGTATTAGCATCAACACCGGCAAAGGCTAGGGCTTCCGTAGCGGCAGCAATTTGACCCTCTCCACCGGGGGCAGTAAATCCTAATTTTTGACCACCATCATTATTAATAGCAGAGCCTTTAATAACTGCATAAATATGGTCATGATCGGCTAAAGCATCTGACAATCTTTTGAGCATAATTACTCCTACTCCACTGCCAAAAATAGTCCCTTTTGCTTCAGCATCAAAGGCGCGACAATGGCCATCAGGAGACATGATCAGTCCTTCTTGATATAAATAACCAATTTTTTGAGGAGAATTAATTGAAGCAGCTCCAGCTAAAGCCATATCACTTTCTCCACTGATGAGACTCTGACAAGCGAGATGAACTACAACTAATCCAGTAGAACAAGCGGTTTGAACATTAACGCTCGGACCATGTAAGTTGAGTTTATAAGAAATTCGCGTTGTTAAATAGTCTTTGTCATTAGCTACCATTGTTTGAAACCCTCCCATTGAATCTAGTGTGAAGGGTTGTAACTCGTCATTACTATCTAATTTACCCCGATTAGGATAACAATTATTTATCAAATAGGTGTTCATACTTGCGCCAGCAAATATACCAATTGATCCTTGATAAGTATTAGGATTATAACCGGCGTTTTCTAAACATTCCCAACTACATTCAAGCAGTAAACGTTGCTGAGGATCTAGTAATTCTGCCTCTCTATCTGTATAGCCAAAAAATTCGCTGTCAAAGTATTCAACTTGCTCGAGAATTGGTCTAGCTCTAACATAATTAGGCTGATTAAATAGTTCCGAAGACACTCCCGATTCTTGTAATTCTTCTTCCGAAAAGAAAGAGATAGTTTCGATTCCATTTTTTAAATTTTCCCAGAAGGTTGTTAAATTTTTTGCCCCTGGGAATTGCCCCGCCATACCAATAATTGCAATGTCATGGGTTTGATTATGGCAACGGCTCCGATTTTCGGCACGTTGACGGCTTTTTTGTGCTATAACTTGATTAGTATTTGATTCTTCGCTTAAGAAACGGGCTAGGGTGGCAACGGTAGGATTTTTAAACATTTCAGCAAGGGATAGCTGACGGTTAAAAAGTTTTTCAAGTTCATTTTGAACTCGGATTAAGTGTATAGAATGTCCCCCTAGTTCAAAGAAGTTATCCTCTAAACCAACTGAGGTTAACTGTAAAACTTCACTCCAAACCGCCGCTATTTGCCGTTCATTTTCTGATTGAGGTAAGGTTTGATTTTTCTGACGCTCTTTTGCTAAATATTGATCTATTTCTTGGATACAGCTGCTAAATAATCCCTGTTCAAAATCCTTTTTTAATTTAGATTTTTGAACTTTGCCAATAGAAGTTTTAGGAACTAAATTTCTTTCTATGGGAATGACATAAGCTGGGGCAATCCCGAATTTTTGGGTTACATGACTGCGAATTTTTCTAACAACTTTTATCCCCTGTTCAAATTGCTCAGATTCTGGGCTAAAAGTAATAATTAATAAGTCAGTTTCTCGACTTTTATCAAAGACGGCAAAGGCGGCTGTATAAGAGACTTTAACTCCTTCTAATTCTTCGATTGTTGTTTCAAGTTCATGGGAAAAGTAATTAACACCATTAATTATAATTTCTTGTTTTTCTCGCCCAGTAATAAAGAGTTCCCCCTTAAATAAATACCCCAAATCTCCCGTAGTAAACCACCCTTCTTGAAAAACTTCCTGGTTGAGTTCAGTATTATTATAATATCCTTTAGTAACAGAATTACCTTGAATTTGAAGCCTGCCAATTTCTCTTTCAGGTAAGGGATTATTTTCCTGATCGACTATCCGGATAGTTGCTCCCGGAATCGGCTTTCCTAGAGAGACAAAACTATTTTCTTCGGTGAGTTCATTTTTACTTAAACCGGCTGACCAAGTAATCCCAGAACAGGATTCAGTCATGCCAAAGGCCGGTTTAATCGCTCTCTCCTGTAGTTGATGTTTTTCAAGAATTTCTAAGAATAGGCGAATAGTTTTTACTGAAACTTGCTCGCCAGCATTCACTAAAAATTTCATTGAGGAGAGGTTATAAGAGACGTGCTTAAGTTCTTCGGCCTGTTGATTAATTAAGGAAAATGCAAAGTTAGGAGACCAAGAAATGCTTACTTGATGCTTTTGAATGAGTTCTAACCATTGCAGGGGTTGGCGTAGGACTAATTCCATGGGAACATGAATTTGATCACAAGCCAAATCTACCGCCATAATTCCTAAAAATACGATAGCTCCTACATGATCCAAAGGCATCCAATTAAGGGTAACTTCTTGTTGGGTAAAGTGGTTCATCGCCACTGTACCAGCAGTCATGGACAGAATATTATGATGAGTTAATATTACTCCCTTGGGCATACCGGTACTACCCGAAGTAAAAAGTAATAAGGCTGCATCTTGTGGCTCAAGAATCGGCAATTGATCGATTTTAGAGGGTGCTTTTCTGAGTTCATTAACTGAGATAACTTGCCCCCCTTTTAAATGAGAGTAAGTTCCTAATTTTTCAATTTCAGTAATTAGCTCACTGTCGGATAATATCAAGGGATTATCTAAAATTTTCCAAACATTCTCTAGTTTTTTGACGGCAGAATTTTCCAGATCATAGCTAGGAGCAACGGTCAAAGGAACTGGAATAATTCCCCCTAAAAAACAAGCCCATAGTGCGGGAATAAAGTCTTGATTTTTGGCAATTTGTAGAATGACTTTATGCCCTAATTTTATTCCTTTTTGTTCCAGTCCATTTAAAATAACCAAAGCATCTTGATATAAGTCTTGATAACTCTGAAAATATTCAGTTGCGTCATTTCTGATATAAGTAATTCCATGATTATTATGTTTAGTGGCAGTTTCTAATACTTCTGACAGAGTCCGCCAATTATCTTCCAATTGTCCTCCAAAACTGATTGAATGCTTAGACATTTTTTTTAACACCTCTTTATCAAAAATAGGAATAATCTTGAAAACCTGATGAGCCAGTATATCGCTACGCACAAGTTAAAAGTCAGAAGTGATCAACTCAAGTTTGAATTGTACCTGATAGAGGTGCGATGGTCAAGGGCTTTTTGGGTTTGAAGGCTGATGGCAGTCGGTCACTAGATCTACCTGAGCTTGTTTGATGATTAACTGAGAAAAGTTTTGAGCGATGGTACTTAAAGGATCGATCGCTTTAATGGAGTCAATTCCTTTGAGTTTGAGAGATTTTGTTAAGAGATGAAATTCGGTACACCCAGAAATATAGGAGCGAGTGTTATATTTCTCTAATAATGCTTCTATATCCCTAAGAATACTTAACGGATCCTGTCCTCTTTTTAGCACTTTATAGATCATTTCATGAATCAACTTTTGATCACTTTCTGAGAGAGAAATAATCAGATCTGCGGTGGTGCAGCCTTCATGAAATAATTTTTTCTGGTAAGTCCCTGTACTAGCAAGTAAAAGGGTAGGTTTATTATATTCTTGGAGTTCTTGGTCCGCTATTTTAATTAAGGAAATAAGTTTATCCTTCAGATTTTCGGGAATCTGAGGCAGAGCATAATGAGCCGTACAACAGCCAATGACTATGCAATCAGCCAGTTTATTGAGATGTTCCAGATTGACTTGAATAAAATCAATAAATTCTCTTTCTTTTCCACTATCAATAGAACCTGTGCGATCAGGTGCAGAGGGAAGGGAAAAAACGATAACATTAGGGGCTTCTTGTTCCTTATCAATAAAAGGATTATATTCATAAATCGACTTCAGAAATTCAGCAGTAACCACTGGTCCCATACCACCTAAAACGCCAAGAATCGGTAGTTTTGTCTTCATTAAAATCTCCTGCTAGTGTAATCGCTGTTGACTAAAAATTAAAGTCTTCTGTGAACAGTTCCTGCCCCTCTTGAATAAGATTTTCTGAGGAAGCTAAGGATAAGTTTATCAAAGGTTCATGGGCAAATTTTACAACTTGCTCTAGCCAGTTTTTGAACAAATCTATGATCAATAAAATTCGCTCATGGATAAATATATCTGTGTTGTAGATTAGCTTGAGATAAAGTTCTTCTTCCTCAACAAAGATAAATTCTAAATCAAATTTAGCGGTAATCATTTTTGGGTCAATGGAGTTAACTGTAATTCCGTCCAAGGCGAGATCTACATTTTGATTATTTTGCAGGACAATTGCAACATCAAAGAGAGCATTACGGCTAGGATCTCGTTGTAAATTCAAATCAGATACGATCTGATCAAAGGGATAGTCTTGATGATCATAAGCCTCTAAAGTGGTTGTTTTTACTTTGCTAAGGAGATCCGTAAAACTGTCGTGATCTGTTATCTGATCCCGCAGGACGAGAGTGTTAACATAAAATCCGATTTGATCTTCTAAATCAGGATGATTTCTGCCGGCGATAGCAGAGCCTATTGTAATTTCATTTTGCTCAGTGTAACGGAATAGAAAACTCTTAACCAAACTAACTAAACCCATAAATAAACTGGCTTCTTGTGCTTTAACTAACTTCTCAAAAGTATCGATCAATTCGGGTTCAGGTTGCCATGTAATTGTATTTCCCTGAAAACTTTTAACAGGTGGGCGGGGATAATCAACAGGTAAGTTAAGACGCACAGGAACAGGAGTTAATTTAGCTAACCAGTAATCCCGTTGACCTTGAAGTTTCGAGGTTTCTAATTGACTTTCTTGCCAAGAAGTATAGTCTTTATAATGAATTCTAAGAGGGGGCATTAATTGGGAATTTTCTTGTCCATAGGCGTGATAATGGGTGAGGAAATCTTTAATTAAAACCCCAGCTGACCAACCGTCAAAAATGATATGGTGCATATTAAACAAGACGATGTAATTCTCTTGGCTTAGTTTAAGTAAGTTAACTTTAAGTAACGGTCCCACTTCTAAATCAAAGGTCGTTTTGGCATTATGGCTGATCGCTTCTTCGATCAGGTTTTCTTGTTCTGTGCTAACATAAGCTGTCAGGTCTATTTGTTTAATGACAAAGTTCATTTGATTATGGACAACTTGACGGGGTTGATTATTGATTAAAGTAAAGGTTGTCCGCAAAATTTCATGGCGTTGAATTAACTGTTGAAAGGCATTTTCAAAAGCATCAATATTGAGATTGCCCTTGAATTGATAAGCACTGGGCATTCCGTAAGCATTATGATTTTGATCTAGAAATTCTAAAGCCCAAAGACGACGCTGACCATGAGACATCGGATAAGATTTTTGGGGGGGAATTGCCGAAATGGGTTCTTGATAATTGTATTGAGTCTGGGAGATTAAAGTCGCCAATCCAGCAATGGTTGGAACTTTAAAGAAGTCAGCCAATTTTACGGATACATTTAGTTCTTTATGAACCCGGGTTACAACCCTTGATAAGAGTAGAGAATGACCGCCAATTTCAAAGAAGTTATCAAAAATACCGATAGGATGTTTAGAGAGAATTTTTTCCCAGATACTAACGAGATTGGATTCTAAATGATTACGGGGTGCAACATAATTAGAATTAACCAGATATTTACCGGTTTCTCTGAGTTGTCTCAGGGAGTGCAGGTCAAGTTTCCCATGTCGAGTTAAAGGGAATTGCTTTAAAAAAATAAAGTAACTGGGAATCATATAAACTGGTAAAAACTTGGCAAGAAATTCTCGAATCTCAGCAATTTCTAGAGTTTTTTCTGTTTGACAGTAAGCAGATAATTGAGTTTGATTATTCACTTGAATGGGTAAAACAATCGCTCTTTCAATGGGAGCATAACGAGTCAATTGATATTCAATTTCTCCGGGATCAATTCGATAACCATTGACCTTAACTTGATTATCTTTTCGTCCCATAAACTCAATGATACCCGGAGCAGTTTGCTTGCCTAAATCGCCGGTTCTAAAGAGAGTTTTTGTCTCATCAAGAAAGCTAGGTTTAAATTTTTCTTGAGTCATTTCGGGTTGGTTATGATAACCCGATGCTAGGGCGGCACCTTCTACACAAATTTCGCCGATTACATGGAGGGGAACGGGATTATTAAATTCATCAAGAACCCCTAAGCGATTGTTATGGAAAACTTGACCGAGGGGGATTTCGCTGTCTAAGTTTTCCTTGATTTCATACTGGGATACTCCCACACAAGTTTCTGTAGATCCGTAAACATTGCTAACAATTTCTGCTGGAAAACGTTTCCGCAAAGCTAAGGCAGTTTCCCGATCTAATTTTTCCCCTCCTACCGAGATATATTTTAAGCTGGAAATGGTTTCTCCTGGTTCAAGTAGCCCCAAGATTTCTCGATAGATAGAGGGGGTGGTATGTAGGGCATTAATTTGATTTTCTTGTAGGAAAGAAACCAAATGTCCTATATATTTTATTTCGTACATATATAGGGATGCACCTATGGTTAAGGGGAGAAAAATATTACGAATAGATGGATCATGAGTAACGGCAGCTGTGAAAATATAGCGCCATTCAGGATGTTTATCTAAATCAAAAGTAAGTCGTAAGCTTTGAATAACATTCAAAATTGAGATGTGACGGCCCATGACTCCTTTAGGATTACCAGTTGAACCTGAAGTGTAGAAAATATAAGCAGTTTGGCTAGAATTGCGAAATATTTTAGGCTCATCTTTGTCATATTTTTCAACAATAGGATCAATTTTATCTAAGCAAATTTTTTTCATTTTTTCAGGTAACTTAGAGATAAAATTACTCTCCGTTAGGCAAACATGACAGCCACTATCTTTTAAAATAAACTCAATGCGACTGTGAGGATATTGAGAGTCTATAGGAACGTAAGTCGCTCCAGTTTTAAAGGTAGCCAGAATCCCGATGATTAAGTTGTGATCACGCTGGAGCATGACCCCAATCACTTTTCCTACACCTAGCTGATATTCCTGCTGTAAATAATGGGTAAGACGATTGACTTTTTCATTTAATTCTTGATAGCTAAGGCTAATTTTTCCCGCAATTAAGGCGGGAGCATTAGGGGTTAATTTAACTTGAGCTACAAAGTCATCAATGATGGTGGCTTTCTCAGGGAGTTTGCGAGTTTTTCCGGTTAATTGTCTGAGTAACTTCTCTTGTTGGACTGGGGTTAATAAAGGTAACTGATAAAGAAGATGATTAGCATCGTCAATGATTCCCCTCAGCAAAATTTCAAAGCTTTCAATAAATTGTTTAATTGTCTCTTTTTTAAAGAGGTCTGTATTGTAATTGCAGTAAATAATGAGGTTATCATTAAGTTCAATTAAGTTAAATCCTAGATCAAAAGGGGTGTAACCAATCGGTGACGGTGGCAAGGATACTTTTAAGTCTTTAAACTCAGGCAAAGTTAAACTAGGATCCATGTTAAAAGATACCGAAATGAGAGGAGAACGAGAAAAATCTCTAGGTAATTGTAAAGCGGCTAATAAATCCTCTAAAGTATAACTCTGATGGCGAAAAGCGTCGATCAGGGTTTGTTTAGTGTGTTGTAAATGTTCAATAAAAGAGGTGGTAGCATCGACTTGTATCCGCAGGGGTAAAAATTGAGAACAAAAGCCTACTAAGTTGTCACTACCTTCTATTTGTCGCCCAGAAATAGGAATACCAATGACTAAATCCTTAGGGCCAGAAATTCGACGCAAAAAAGCAGTATAAGCGGCGAACATTGTCATAAATAATGTAGCTTTATTTTTGCGTCCTACTTTCTGCAAATTTTGCCCAACTTCCGAGGGAATGACTTGACTTTCTTGGCCGCCAGTGTAGGTTTTAACGGCGGGACGGGGAAAGTCGGTGGGAAGCTCAAAGGTTGGCAGCTCTTCCTGATAGGTTTTCAACCAAAAATCCCGATGCTCTAACATTTGCGGACTTTGCGTCTCTTGCCCTCGCAAGGTTAAATATTGCCGAAACTGCATCGGTGGTTTGAGAACATCTTTAGTTGTGTTATTTGGGGATGAATAAAGTTGACCAATTTCCTGCAAAATTAATCCTAGTGACCAACCATCTGCCACAATATGATGAGTTTTTAAAGAGAGCAGATAATGGTCAGATTTTAAGCGCATTAAAATCACAGCAAATAAAGGAGCAATCGACAGGTCAAAGGGTTTTTGGGAAAACTGAGATCGTAACGCTAAGGCCGTCGCTTCGGGATTATCTTCATCCTTCAAATCAATGAGGTTTAATTTAATTTTAACTTCATTGACAACTTCCTGTAATTCTCCTTGTTCTATAATTTTGGTTCGCAAAGCTTCATGGCGATTAATAACTTGATTAATCGTTTTTTCTAAAATGTAAACATCTAAAGAACCTAGTAATTCTAGAGATGTTGTGACGTTATAGGATGCTGAAGCATTACGGTCTAATTCAGCTAATAACCAAAGTTGACGTTGAGCTTCACTGGTGGGAAAGGACTGATTTAAAGATGGTAGATGTCCCCTACCATCTTCATCTTCAGAGAGGGGCTTTTTTTCTTCTTTCTTGACTTGGGGGCGTTTAGCATTAGCAAAAAAACCAGCTTGCTGCAATTCCGTAATCGCTTCTTTAACGGCTACTATAACTTTGTCTATATCTTCATTAGTATGGCAGGTGGAGAGAAAACAAACTCGTTTTTCCCATGTGTAGATTCCTTTAAGATTTAATAGGTAATAAAAGAGGGGTAATTCGATGGGTTGTAAGAAGATACTATAAGCTCCAAAGGGTTCAAAGCGGAATAAAGATCCAAAATTAACAACCCGAATCGGAATGCCTATTTCTTGAAAAAACTGATTGACTTCGGTGGCTAATCGATGAGTTAATTGATTCACTTTTTCTTGAATCGTTGGACTGTTTTCCCGAAGATGTAAAAGCACAGCACGACAAGCAGCAAGGGCTAAAGGATGACGACAAAAAGTTCCCCCAAAAGCGGTTAACTCGGTTTGGGGATGAGAGTCATCTCCGTATTGCCAGAAACCGCCGTCAACGGTATCTAAGAAATCTGCTTTACCGCAGATCATACTAATTGGTAAACCTCCTCCAATGGCCTTACCATAAATGACTATATCAGCTTCAACATTGAACCATTCTTGCGCTCCTCCCGGAGCAATCCGAAAGCCGGTAATAATTTCATCAAAAATGAGTGTGATCCCTTTTTTATGGGTTATTTGTCGTAGTTTTTGCAGAAATTCTTGAGGCTGTAAATCGGGTTTGCGACTTTGAACTGGTTCGACTAATACGGCGGCTAAATCATCAGCATGAGTAGCAATAATATCGAGGCTTTCTTCAACTCCATAACTCAAGACTATTATGTCTTCAACCATTCCTAAAGGAGTGCCTAAACTTAAGGGTTGAGCCGTGGTTTTATCTTCTCCTACTCGTGCTAAGATGCCGTCAAAAGTTCCATGGTAGGAGCCGGCGAACATAACAATTTTTTGACGTTTTGTACGAGAGCGAGCAATGCGAACAGCGGCCATAATCGCCTCGGTTCCCGTATTACTAAAAGCGACTCTTTCGACTCGACCCATTTCACTAATTAAAGCGGCGGTTTCGGCAGCCAGATTTGACTGCATTCCTAAACCTATTCCTCGGTTCATTTGTTCTTGAACCGCTTCAATGACAAAATCCGGACTATGCCCAAAAAAGTTAACCCCAAACCCCATAGCTAAGTCAATGTAATTATTGCCATCAATGTCCTTAAAATAAGCCCCTTGAGCAGATTCTGAAACAATGGGATATTGAAATTCTTTTAAGGCCATGCGGAAGTCAATGGTCGGTTTAACATCCACCATTGTCTTACGGCTATTTTGTGAATAGGCTTTTGATTTGGCGGTTTTCTGGTTATAAATACTCTGTAAATTTTGAATAAAGGCTTGTTGTTGTTCGGTTAAGGATTTGTTCTCAGTCAGCTTTAAGGCTAAGGGGTTTAAATTGGGAGAACTAGGTTTCTCAGGAGATTTGGGCTTCTCTTGAGAAACCGGAAGGGAAGTTTCTATCTTAGAGCTTTGGGTAGGAATGATTTGAGTCTGATTCGTTAATATTTCGGGGGCTATACTGGGGGAGACGGTGGCAGTTTGAAGAACTTCTAATTGCTTGATAATGGTTTTCTCATGGAGGTCTTTTAGGTCTTTTAAAGATTGTAATTGAGCCATCATTAAGGCTTCTTTACCGGAGCTTTCACCTGAGACAGTGAACTTAGGAATTGCAGGAATTGAGAGGGGTTCATCTGGCACACAAGCAAGAATTAATTCTTGGCCATTGTTAATGGGAATATTGTTTTGTTTAGAGAAACTATTCGCCGTAGCGAAACCACAGCGCTTTAAAACGGAACACCAATTTTCCCCACTTAATAAGGGAGTGTCTGAGCGTAATTCTTGGTCCTGAAAGCGCCACCAGCCGGGGGTTAATCCAAAGGTTAAATTCAGCCATGAGTTATTTTCTACGGTTTCGAGGAGAACTAAGTAACCACCGGGGCGCAGCAGTTCCCGAATATGGGTTAGAGTTTCTGTAATATTTCGGGTCGCATGAAGGACGTTAGCGGCCACAACAATATGATAATTACGAGCAGGTATCCCCTGAGAAATGGTGGACTTTTCAATGTCTAGTTGATGAAAGTTTAGGTTATATTTTTTCTGAAATTTTTGCCTAGCTTGATGCAGTAAGAAGGGAGAAACTTCGCTAAAAGAATAAGTGACATGATCGAGATTTAAGTGGTTAAGAATTGCTTCTGAAGTGGCACCAGTTCCTCCTCCTATTTCGAGAATTTGATAGGGGCAATCACTATTAGAAAAGTTGGTTAAAATCTGGTTAATAGCTTGGGCGACTCGTTGATTCATCAATCGAGATACGGGAGAATTTCCATAGATACTTTCTGCATGAGCAACGGAACCTTCTGGGAAAATTAATGTCAAGGGGTCTATATTTCCCTTGAGAACTTCTGCTAAATTTTCGCCGCAGCGTTGCAGCATTTCTAATTCAGGTTTTGCAGATGGACAAGTTTTTTCTAGCTTTTGTAGGGCTTGGGGCAAGGAAAAAGACTCAGGCAAGTTTTTGACAGTCCAAATATTCCCTTGATTTTGAAGAATATTAGCTTGCTCTAAATCCTGCAAATAACGATTGAGCAAAATGTGATATTTAGGGGCAACAGGTAAGGTTTGTCTTAGGGTTTCTATTGTCCATTGTTCCCCTTGATTAAGTTTTTTACCTAAGGACTCTAAAGCCTTGATGATATAGGCTGTAGCGATGGGTTGCAATTGCTCAATGACTTGCAAATAATTGCTTAATTCTGTCTCATCATTGATAACTTTAGTTGTTATTTCTGAAGTATTTTCTAAGGGTTTTTCTTTGACAAATTGGCAGAGGTATTCGGCGATATCAACAAGAGTTTGTAAATCGGTAAAGAGTTGATCTATTTTCACTTTGACTTGAAATTTTTCTTCAACTTTGCGAGAAAAGTCAGTCAAGATAATTGAGTCTGCTCCTAAGTTTAGTAATGTCTCATCCTCCGGTAGATCGTTCTCATCTTCTTTCAGAAGTAAAGCCAAAATTGATTTTAATTGATTACGGATTTCCTGTTGATGTTTTTGCATATTGAAAACTGTGGTTTCGGTATCGGTAAGGTTAGAGGTTTGTGCGTCTAGGAATATTTTGTCAATGCTCTGATTTTCTGTTCGAGGATTAGGCTGAAATTGGCAAGGTTTCCTTTGAAAGGGATAGTTCGGCAATCTGACTTTTTTATAGCCATAATTTCGATTGAATTGTTCTGGATTGAAAGGCGCGCCATTTAGGTAGAGTTGTCCCAAGGCTGAAAGAATTGTATGCCAGTTATCTAAGCCACGATTGAGAGAACTTAACCAGATGAACTCATCTTTATAACGACGACCTTGTTCTGCTAGTATTGGTCTTGGTCCCACTTCTAAAAATAGGTTATATCCCTTGTTGAAAGCGGTTATTAAACTCGACAAAAATCTTACTGGTTCTCGGCATTGTTTGCTCCAGTAAGCGGCATCTGGTGCATTTTCTAAAAGCTCTCCATCAAGTCCTGAAAGTAGCAGAATTTGGGGGCGTTGATAAGAAATTTGACGAGCCTCTTTTTCAAATTCTTTTAAAATTGGCTCCATTAAAGGGGAATGAAAAGCCTGAGTAACGGGAAGATATTGAGCGGGAATTTTTTGCTTTTTGCAGGTGCTAATAACTTCCTCAATGCTGGTACTTTCTCCAGCAATAACAATCTGTTGAGGGTGATTAATGGCAGCTATTGAAACTGTTTGAGTATAATTTTTAATTAGGGAACTGACTGTCTCTTCATCAGCAAAAATTGAAGCCATTTTCCCAGAGGTCGTGGTTTGCATTAATTGCCCCCGTTTGACAACTAAGGCGAGTCCAGCTTCTAAGCTAAATACTCCTGCGATACAAGCTGCTACATATTCTCCCACACTATGGCCAATCAGTAAACTGGGGGTAATTCCCCAAGATTTCCATAGCATTGTTAGGGAATATTCTAGGGCGAATATAGCCGGTTGAGCGTAAGCAGTTTGATTGAGTAAATCGGTCTGTTCACCAAATAATATTTCAGTTAAAGGATGGTCTAAATACTTCGCTAATATTTCGGCACATTGATCAATATATTGACGAAATGTCGGCTGGGTTTGATAGAGTTGATGCCCCATGCCGGGATAACAAGCCCCTTGCCCTGTAAAAAGAAAAACAATTTTAGGGGATTTTTCCGATGTAAAACGTTGATAAAAAGTCAAATCATCAAGTGGTTTTTCTTCAGCAAAAGCGGTTAATCTTTGTTGTAATTCTGGACAAGTATCGCCAACAATGGCTAAACGTTCAGGTAAATCTATCCTTCCGACAGCTGCACTATAACAAATATCTCCAATTTCAGGATGAGATTCTAGGAGGGTATGGAAGCGTGTGGCTAATTCTTTTAAAGCGGTTTTGTTGTGGGCTGAAAGGGTTAAGAGATGACTGGGAATTTGTTGTTGAATTTCTGAGATTTTGCTGACGGGTGCCTGTTGAACAATGACATGGGCATTTGTGCCTGAAAAACCAAAAGAACTTACCCCAGCTATAGGGACTTTATTGTTATTCGGCCAAGGTATATTTTGAGTAGGAATTTTAAGAGGATGATCTTCCCAATTAATCAGAGGATTAGGGCTTTGGAAGTGAAGATGGGAGGGGATTTCACCCTGTTGAAGAATCAGAATTGTTTTGATTATTCCAGCCATGCCAGCTGCGGCTTCAAGATGACCGATATTGGTTTTGACTGAGGCGACATAAAGGGGGTCGGAGCGCTTTCCATAAACTGAGGCAATGGCATTCAATTCGATGGGATCTCCTAAAGAAGTGCCTGTGCCATGAGCTTCTATGTAGCTGACATCTTCAGGGACTATTCTGGCATCAGCTAGAGCTTGACGGAGCAATTCTTGCTGGGCGGGTCCACTGGGTACGGTTAAACCGGCAGCAGCCCCATTATGATTCACCGCCGAACCTCGCAACAGGGCAAGAATGTGATCCCCGTTTTTCTGGGCTTCTGATAAAGTTTTTAAGATTAAAACCCCACAGCCTTCCCCTCGCACATATCCGTTAGCAGAGGCATCGAAGGTTTTGCAACGCCCATCGGGGGACATCATTCCCGACTGAGAAAGACTAATCGTAATTGCGGGTTCTAAAATGAGGTTTACCCCACCCACTAAAGCGAGTTCACATTCACGATTTCTCAGGCTACGAATCCCCTGATGGACGGCTACTAATGAGGATGCACAGGCTGCATCAATCGAGAGACAAGGACCGTGAAGATTGAGAAAATAAGATAGCCTTCCGGCGGCTGCGCTTAGAGCATTGCCGGTGCCAAAAAAAGAGTCAATTTGATCATAGTTAGTGCCGTAAACCTTCAGGGCATGATCAATGCTAGTAATCCCCACAAATACCCCTACTTTATTATCGGCTAAATTTTTCAGAGGTAAATTGGCATTTTCTAACGCTTCCCAAGCAACTTCTAAGAGTAACCTTTGTTGAGGATCCATGGAGGCTGCTTCTCTTGCTGAAATCGAAAAGAAACGGGCATCAAATTCTGTGATATTCTCTTGAAGAAATCCCCCATAAGCGGTGTTCATTTTTCCTAAAGTTGGTTCTTGAGAATACAGTTCTGAGATATCCCAACGGCTTTTAGGGACTTCTACTATAGCATCAAGCCCGGCTTGACAAAAACTCCAATATTTTTCTGGGGAATTAATACCTCCAGGAAAACGACAAGCCATCCCAACCACCGCAATAGCTTCACTTTGTCTCGTCTCTAATTCATTGATACGAGCCTGCATGACCTCCATTTTGCTTAAGGTCGTTGCCATTAATTTTTTGTAATCTATACTCTCAACCATGCCCTATTCTCTATAATTTCTAAATTTATACGCCGTTAAACATAAATTAGGATGCTGTGCTATCAGTAAATATAAACCCAAATTTAACTCCAGAGAGTTAAGCTTACTCATGTTCATCTACCTATCCTACCACATCTCATGGCTTTTGAAACATTATTTTTAAAGTTTAACCTCCATATTGATCAAGCTCCGTTAATTTTTGATTAAGTAATCTTGCTAGTTCGTCTTCACTGAGGCTGTCGTAGGGATTATGATTGTCAGGAATTGGATTTATTTTAATCTCAAAATCGAGATAATTGGCTAGAATTTCTTCCCTTAAATAGGTACTTAAGCTGAGAAAATTAGGATAATCGAAAATGATCGAAGATGGCAATTTACACCCTAAATCTCTTTCTAAGCGATTTTTAAATTCTATGACCATTAGAGAGTTTAAACCTAATTCTAAGAATGATGTTTGTTGAGGAATAACCTTATTTTCATTTAACCCTGTCACTTCTCTTAATATTTTCTCCAGTCCTTCTACTAAAGCGTTTATTCGTTCGTCTATAGAGACAGATTTTAATTGTTCTAATAGTTTTGCTGGACTTGTTTGTTTTTGATTGTTTAGGGTTAATACCTCGCTAAAGAAGGGTTGACTAATGTTGAAAGTTTGATTAAAAATCGACCAATCAATATCGAGAACTATCCCTTGAGTAATATCACCTAAAATTACCTGACTGAGATATTGAAACGCTTGCTCAGAGGGCATCATCTGCAAACCCCAATTAGCGAAACGTTGTTGATCAATTTGGTTGCTCGTCTCCCAAGCTCCCCAATTAATACTAATACCAGGTAATCCTAAACTTTGCCGTTGCTGCATTAGAGCATCCATGAAAGCATTAGCCGCCGCATAATTACTTTGACCAGGCGAACCAAGGATAACAGCCGCAGAAGAAAAGCTTACGAAAAAGTCTAAAGATAGAGAGCGAGTATAACGATCTAATAATAAAGTTCCTGCTACTTTTGGACTGATTACCTTTTGATATTTTTGCCAACTTTGATTACTGATAAGACCATCTTCTAAGACCGCTGCTGCGTGAATTATTCCTCGTAAGACGGGCAAGTCTGCCCCAAAACGAGAGAATAAATTTTTCATATCTGTGGGGGAAGTAATATCAGCTTCAATCAAGGTTACTTTTGTTCCTTTCTCCACTAATGAAGCTATCAATTCTGTTGAAAATTTAACATGGCGACTACACAAAACTAGGTGACTTGCTCCCATTTCTGATAACCATTGAGCCACTAATCCGCCCAGTTTTCCTCCCCCTCCCGTGATTAAATAAGCCCCTGACTGATTAATAAACTGTCGTTTTTCTGAGATAGGAAGAGATGCAGAAACTAACCTAGCTGCGTAGCGGTTTCCTTGACGTAAAGCTAAACGGAATTCATGGGGGAAACACTTTAATTCATTGAATAAAAGTTCAGCTTCATTAGCTTCTTTATGGATTGGTAAATCTAAACAAACACAACCCATTTTAGGATACTCTTGATTAATGACTGCTCCTAATCCCCATAAATGAGACTGTTGAGGAGATAAAGCCGTATCATTGCTAATCTTATTAGCCCCGCGAGTAATCAGCCATAAATGGGGTAATTTCTCCCAGTTATTAGTGAGGGTTTGCACCAAATTTAAGACGGCATGAGAACTCTGATATACTGTATCTAGAACATCTTCAGCTTCTGAAGATTCCCAACAAAAAACAACACCAGTCGGAAATTCTCCAGATGGATAAGCTTCTTGATAGAGACGCTGAAAATCAGATTTTTGAGCGGCATTGATGGCAAAAGAATCTTGAGAATGACATTGATAATTCTGCCCCATTTCTACAGTAATTACTTTTTCTCCTGCCTTTTTGTATAAATTAATTAGGGAATTTAAGTCTGTTTCTGGACGAACCAAGACTAACCAAGAATTTTGAGGATCAACGGCAACAGTTGGCATTGAAGAAAGTTTTTTCCATTCCACTTTATAAAAGCAATTGTTTGACTTTTCTTGCCATAAACTCTGTAAAATATCTGGATTTATGCGCCGTGCTGTTAAGTCAGTAAAACGAGCGCAAAGCTGTTCTTGTTCATTATAAATATTAACATTTACTCTCATTTCACCATTAGTATCTGAGATGACCTGAACTTCCGTCCAAACTTGCGAAGTTGGATTTAGGAATATTTCCAGGGAAGAGAATCCATAAGGTAGATGCAATTCTTGACCATGAATTTCGGGGAAAGCTGCCCCAATACTCTGTAAGCAAGCATCCAAAAGAACCGGATGAAAATAATAACGCCGATCCGCTAAACTAGGGTTAATACTAATTTTAGCTTGAGAGCCTTTTTTGAAAGAATATAACTCTTGAATCGCTTGGAACTGCTCTCCATACCTGATACCCATCTGCTGATAAAGCTCATAGAATTCACGAATAGAAATCGATTCTTTAGAGTTTTCCCTTTCTAATTTAGTTTGGGTTAATTCTGAGGCAGCCAAGCTTTGTATATCCTTAGATTTGACTTCACCTGTAACATGAAGAACCCATTGTTCTTGTGCAGAATCACTGCTAAATATCTCAAAAGTATAAATCAGTTGAGATGATTTTTTAGGTCTAAAAATTATTTGGATTATTGAGGGATTTGGAGACAAGAGGAGTCCCTGATGGATAGAGACATTTTCAAGGGTGACAAAATGCCCATCAAATATTTTCTGACTTGCGGCTAAAATAGCTTCAATAAAACCGGTAGCTGGAAATACAATGTTTTCAAATACCTTATGTTCTTCTAAATAACTAGGGTTAAGAGAACTCACCTCACCTTCAAAGATCATGTCTCCCGTTGCTAACTTTTTAAAATCTCTAATAAAAGGATGTAACTGAGTCTTGATTTGCCCTAGAGAAAATTCCGAATTAGATAACCAATACCGTTCTCTTTGAAAAGGATAAGTCGGTAAAATAATCCGCTTACCTTGTTTAAATACTTTAGCCCAGTCTAGGGAATAACCATTAACAAAAAGTGTCGCTAAACTTCTATACATTTGTGCCTGTTCATCCTGCCCGGGTACAATACTAGGCAACCATAATAGGTCTTGGTTGGCAGAAATAAGGCGAGCCATACTCAGTAATACAGGCTTAGAACCGACTTCTAGAAAACAACGATAACCCTGATCAATTAAAGACTGAAATCCTTGACTAAACTGTACAGTATTACGCAGATGATCTACCCAATAATCAGGAGTTGTAATTTCTGAACCTACAGGTTTCCCTGTCAGATTACTAATAATCGTTAAGCTAGGTTCATGAAAAGAAATTGTTTTTAAGACCTGGGAAAAATCATCAAGAATGGGCTGCATTAAAGGAGAATGAAAAGCATGAGATACCGCTAAACGTTTAGTTTTATGCCCTTGATCAATAAATTCTTTTTCGAGTTGCTCAACAATCTCTTTAAATCCAGAAATGACGGTAATTGAGCCATTGGCTGAAGCAATATTAACTTGATTTTCATAAGAAGTTAGAGCGTTTGCTACCGTCTCATAATCAGCATAAATAGCGGACATACTGCCATTGTGGGGCAATTTTCCCATTAATTTACCCCGTTGAGTCACTAATTTTAAGGCATCTTCTAATGAAAAGACTCCTGCCCAACAAGCCGCCACATATTCCCCAATACTATGTCCTAAAAGGGCTGAAGGTTGTATTCCCCAAGATTGCCATAATTTGGCGAGTGCATATTCAAGGGAAAAAATCACCGGCTGAGTGATTTGGGTTTCCTCTAATAACTCACTATTTTGCTCTTGAAAGATTAAATCTAAGAGAGATTTTTCTAAAAGGGGTTCTAGAATTTGATCACAAAGATCTAATGTTTCCTTGAAAACAACTTCTCGGTTATAAAGGGTTTCTCCCATGCCGGAATATTGAGAGCCTTGTCCAGAAAAGAGGAAAGCTATCTTTGGCGGAGTCTCTGATAAAATCTGTCGGATTAATGAGTCAGAATTTTCACCATCTTGGTAATCAATTAATGCTCTTTGTGCCGTGGTTATTGAGTCTGCTAAAATACAGATTCGTTGCGGAAAAATCCCCCGCCCTGTACTGGCGGTAAAACAAACATCAGCTAAATTGATAGACTCAGTCAAAATATCTTGATAACTTCTCGCTAACTCTTGCAGGGATTTTTCAGAACGAGCCGAAAGGGGTAATAGATAAAAATTATTCTCCGAAGGTTGAGGTAAATCAGCGTCAATTTCCCCAACAATGATATGAGCATTCGTTCCACTAAATCCAAAGGAACTTACTCCAGCAATCCTTGAACGTTCGCTGATATCCCAAGGTTTTCCTTGTACAGGAACTTCAAAAATATGAGAACTCCAATCAAAGCGGGGATTAGGATTTTTAAAGTGAAGATGAGGAGGTATTTTATGGTGTTGTAACGCTAGAACGGTTTTAATTAATCCGGCAATTCCAGCAGCACCTTCTAAATGACCTAAATTCGTTTTTACTGAACCAATAATTAAAGGCCGATTAGGGGAGCGTTGACCAAAAACGGCGGACATACTTTCTAATTCAATCGGATCACCAAGGGCTGTTCCAGTGCCGTGAGCTTCAATATAATCGATTTGTTCAGGCTTGAGATTAGCCCGTTTAAGGGCTTGATGTAATAATTTTTCTTGAGCTTGACCATTAGGAACAGTTAGCCCACTGCTTGGACCATCATGATTGACGGCTGTACCATAAATTTTTGCCAAAATTTGGTCTCCATTCTTAACCGCTTGGCTCAATCTTTTCAGAACAACTATTCCACAGCCTTCTCCTCGCACCATGCCATTTGCGCTCTCATCAAAGGTTTTGCAATGTCCATCAGGGGCAAGCATATGGGCGCGACTTTCGATTAAAGAAATAATGGGAGTTAAAATCATATTAACCCCTCCGGCTAAAGCCAGATCGCACTCACCATTAAGTAAGGCATTATAAGCTAAATGAATCGCTACTAATGAGGAGGAACAAGCGGTGTCAATAGTCATTGATGGACCCTGTAAACCAAGGACATAAGAAAGACGACCCGCCGCCATACTAACAGAAGTTCCTGAACCAGTATAAGCATTAATGGCTTGAGGAGAATAACTTAATTGGGCATAATCTTGAGTCATGCAACCGATAAAAACTCCCGTCTGACTGTTGCGTAATTTTTGGGGATTTTGTCCAGCAGATTCTAAAGCTTGCCAGGTGGTTTCCAAGAGTAAACGCTGCTGAGGATCCATGGCGACAGATTCTCTAGGAATAATGCCAAAAAATTCTCCATCAAATTCCTCAATTTGTTCTAGAAATGCACCGTAAGGAGCGTATATTTTGCCGGGGACATCGGGATTAGGATCATACCATGTTTCCTGATCCCAGCGATCTTGAGGGATTTCTGTTATAGCATCTTTTCCCTGTTCTAAAAGTTCCCAGAAAGATTGTAAATTCTTAGCACCGCCAGGGAATCGACAAGCCATGCCGACAATAACAATAGGATCATCATCGAGTTGTGATTTTTCTGGCGGTTTTTGAGAAATTTCTGCTTTTATTTGAGGTGTAAATACTGGTTGACAATTATCTAGAACTTCTTGCTGTAAATAATTAGCTAAGGCTTCAACATTCGGAAAACGAAAAGTAATTGTCGAAGGGAGAGAACAATTAAAGTCAGTTTGTAACAGATTTCGTAACTCTGTAGAAGTGAGAGAGTCCATCCCCAAATCAAAAAAGCCCTGTTGAGGGGAAAAAGTTTCATCATTTGAGCGTCCTAAAACAGTAGAAACACGCATGATGATATGATTAGTGAGCCAATTAGGACGCTCTTTTAAGGTTAAATTTTGCCATTGTTTTAAAAACTCAGATGAGGGGGCAGCTTGGGGTTTTCCTTGAGGCAGAAAGTTTTTATAAAAGCTTTGATGAATATAAGGAAATTGTTGCCAGTCAATCTTAATTACACCAGCGCGGATAATCTGATTTAGAAGAATTTTTTCCAGAGCATTAAGGGCTAAATCGGGTTTCATAGCCCCATATCCTTTAGCGGCTAATCTCTCCAAAACATTGCGATCTACTGCTGCACCTATTTCGCTCCAAGGACCCCAATTTATGACCGTTCCGGGTAAATGATGCGCCTGACGATAATAGATAAAAGCGTCTTCAAAGGCATTAGCTGCCGCAGCATTAGCTTGTCCTGCCGAGCCAATTAAAGATACAGCAGAAGTATAACAGACAAAGAATTCCAATGGGTCATTTAGGGTGAGTTGATGAAGCAACCAAGTTCCTTTAACTTTGGGAGCTAAAACATAATTAAAGCTCTCTGGTGTTAGTCTTAATAAGGTTGTATCGTCTAAGGTTCCAGCAATGTGAAAAATGCCCCGTATAGGATATTTAGAACGGCATTCTTCTAGGACGGCGTGCAGTTTTTCAGCATCGGTAATATCAAGTTTTTTAAGGGTAACTTCTGCCCCACTAGAGGAGAAATTGGCTAATATTTCAGGGCTAATTCCTTCTGCCCCTCGACGACTACACAAAACTAGATTCCGCGCCCCTTTTTCAATCATCCATCGGGTTGTTGCTAATCCTAACCCCCCTGTGCCTCCTGTGATTAAATAATAGGCATCAGGACTAAAATTGATCTTTCCATCTTCAAGTTTTCTCTGCACCAAACGAGGATAAAAACGCTGTTCCCCCCGCAAAGCAACACGGTTTTCTTGGGGATTACTGTAGATTTCTTGCAGCAGTTTGTCGGCTGTGTTTACTTCATCTGGATCTAGGTCAATCGCCTTAAAATTAAGTTCAGGATGTTCTAAGACTAGGCTGAAGGCTATTCCTAATAAGGAGGCTTGAGAGGGAGAGGTTAGGGTTTTAATGGCTTTTGCTGGTACTGCTCCTTGAGTCACTAAAATCAGAGCCGGCGGATTTTCTTGCTGCAATAATGCTTGTAAGAAAAAGAGAAATCGTTGACAATGAATCTCGACTTGTTGATCAATTTCTCCAGGGATGTTTTCTAAGCCCCAGAAGTACAGTATTTGACGAGTTTCTGAAGTTATCGAGTTTCTCAATATTGATAGGTAATCTTCAGCAATCTCCGGGTTAATATCTCGGGTAAAGACGCAAGAACAACTTATTCCTCTCTGTTGGAATAGAGGGATTAAACCGTTAGCAATTCCTTGACTATCTGCCCAGATTATTTGATGAGAGTAAGATTTTGCTGGCAGAGAAGGTAATTGCTCACTGCTTCTACCAATAATGACACTTTGTTTTAATAAATTTCGGGTTTTTGCTTGGCTTGGTTCGATAATATTAATGTCTTCAAATTGATTCTCAATCAGTAAATTTTGCCAATCTTTTGTGCTGATTAACGGATAACCATTCCGCTGCAGATCTTGACTACATAACCACCATCCTTCTGTCAAGCCAAAGGTTAAATCTACCCAACGTCTTGCCCCTGTACTTTCTAAGAGGATTAGTAGTCCCTTGGGAGCGATGAGAGAGCGCACATTTTCAAGGGTTTTTTGAAGGTTGGCTGTGGCATGAAGAACATTAGCGG
>NZ_JADEXI010000240.1:0-6697 GCF_015207185.1 Microcystis sp. LEGE 08355
CCCCACACCCTACACCCTCTTTCAAGTCAGGAGTCGGGGGGGGAAATCTGGAGTCAGAGCCTCGTCGATGCGATCAAATACTCCGGCTCTGTTTTTGTCGGTTTATGAGTTGACGAGGACTTCAGCGATCGCCTGGGAGATGGGAAAATAAGGAGGATAAAGTTCTAGCCAGAAAAACTCGCCAACGGGATTAATTTCTAAAAAGATATAACGTTCATCTGGTGTGACAATCATATCAATTGCACCATAATTAAGACCGAAATATTTCACTAATTCTAGTAGTTGTTTTTCAATAGTTTTCGGTAAATCGTAGGGTTGCCATTGTTGATGGAGCGCTCTTCCCTCTTTTCGCCAATCGTAGATAGCGCCGTCTAATTGTTGGGAATTAATCGCCGCCGTAAATATTTGTTCACCGACGATAGTGATGCGTAATTCCAAGGCTTTAGGAATGTTTTCCTGAAAAGTCATTGGACAAAATTGCAAACCTTCCAAATTATCTAGGTCTTCCTTTGTAACAGGACTGGTAAAAACAACCATTTCCTCTTGCTTGTCTCCATAAATAGCAAATTGAGAAAGCATTTTAGTCACAATTCCCGTCGCTTCAAACTCCTGAGCAAATTGCTTGACAGCTTCAGGATTATTAGAAGTTAAAGTCCCCGGAATTAATAAACCTAATTGTTGCGCCACTTGTAACTGCAATTGTTTATGATTGGCATGATCTACCTTCGCAATTGGATCAAGATGAAAGCCAGATAAACTAGCAATCATTCCTCGAATACTTAACCGACATTCCTTAAGAGAAGCTTCGCGAAATTGACTATCCATCCCATCGGGTAATTTTAGTCCGTATCTCATGCGTCGATACCAGACAGCAGAAACTTCTTTTAGCTCTAATTTTTGTTCTCCATCGGTAATAATTCCGCCTTTTTGACCGCCTGAGTAAAGATCAACTTTCACCTCTGTAGGGAAGCGATCAGTATCAAAACGGAAGGCTTTTTTACCCATCGTTTCTATGGCTTTGATTACCAGAGGAATACTTTCATTATCGTGGCTAAAAGTAACAATTAAAACGGTCATAGATTTCCTTGAAAACTTAGGATTAACAATTTTTTGAGCGCGAGCTTTGCCGATCAACCGAAGACTAAAAAATCAGCGATCGCATTAGAAATAGGTAAATCTAAATCCCGTTCTAACATTCCCCACTCACCACAGGGATTAACTTCTAAAAAAACGTATTCACCCCCAGGAGTTAAGATAAAATCAAACGCCCCAAAATTCAACCCTAAATTAGCCATAAAAATCTGAAGTTGCTGCAATAGTGAATCAGGTAAAGTATGATGTTGCCAAGCACCCGGATCAATACCCGGTCTTCGCCAATCTACGGCTGAATTATTATACTGAGAAGATTCTAAAGCTCCCACAAATGTCTGTCCATTAACCACGACAACTCTCAATTCTAATTGTTTGGGAATTTCCGCTTGAAAAACCATAGGACAATAGCGTAAAGATTCCGCTTCCTCAAGGTCTTCTGCTTTCACCCTACTGGTATAAAGAAAAAATTCCGGCGATTCCATACTTCGGGCGATCGCAGTTAACAATTTACTCACCATTCTTCCCTGAACCTGGGAAAAAAACTCCCGGGCAGCATCAGGATTATTGGTAACTAAGGTAGGGGGAATAATTAAGCCAACTTCTGAGGCCAAACGAAGTTGTAATAACTTATTTTTAGCCCTCTCAATTTGCGCTAAATTATCTAACCAACGCGCTGACCTTAAACTATCCCAAAAACCGGACAAAGTCGTCTGGGATTCTCGCACACAAACCTCCCGAAACTGAGGATCTAAATCTCCTGTTAGTTCAGGTTGCCAAATACGTCTTGTCCAAACAGATTGCACCTGTTCACTATCAATAGATTGATGGTTATAGGTTAATTGATAAAAACTTTTTTTACCATTAAATTGGGCTGCTAATTGAACCTCTAAGGGAAATTTATCGGTATCTAAGCGAAAAGGTGTGGCTCCTTTTTTTTCTATCGCCTCAGCCACGCGGTCAATCGTGAAAAAATCGCCGCTATGGGTCAACAATAAAACAACTTTAGGCGATTCTTTCATATCAGTTGCAAGTCCTTACATTTTAACCCATCTTAAGGCTTTTGGGTCGGTCTTTATTGATCCTAATCTCAAGAAAATGCTGCAAAAAGTCTTGCTTTTGCTTGACTTATTGCAGTATTGGTTTTTTTCTTGAGTAATTACCAAAGTTACTTTACAGCACTTCTCAGGATCTCAACGTGCAGTTTTTTTGGCTGCAAGCCTTGCTTAGTGGCTCCTTTAGCTTTTTGTCTGTACGGTGTAATCAAGAAAAGTGCTGTAATTACTCAAGTGATCTGAGTTTAATACTCTTCCCAGTCAGAAGGGTATTTAAAGGTGCCCCCGTAGGTAGGCTCAGGGGAAGGAGACTTGATGGAAGATTCCTCTTTGCTTACGGACAAGAAACGAGCAAAGAAAGGAAGTGCTTTACCTTGTTGATCGTTGGGATATGCCATAGTTATTCCTCTGGTAATTTTGAGTGAACAAGTTTAATCACTCAGATAAAAACAACCACCTGTACTTACCCCTGAAAGCTTTGCTGTGCATGGCTCTCAGAATCGGGATTGTGCAAATAATTTGCTTTTATTTGGGTGATGGGAAACATCATAAGCACTAATCCGGCCAATGTCAAGCATCTAAGAAAAATTTAAGAAAAATTTCCGCTAAATCATACTAAATCCTTTGCTCCCTGCTCTCCTAAGCCCAATCGTGTTAGACTAACGTAGTTTTTGCCGAGAGAGTAGGTGACTTTAAAAGTGGAGAGACAATTGATAGTTCACGACACAAAAACAACTTTAGGCGATTCTTTCATGTCAGTGGGAAATTCCTGTATTTAAATTTCTTTTTGTCTCTTTTAAGTGGCGACTAATTCCGGTTTAGTGGTCAGAATCGAATATTCGCAAGACTGGGGATTGTCCATCCGCTCTTGAGCATTTAGGATTTCTAACCCCACCACGTTCCCCCACTGGTCATAGTCGAGAATCACCCCCGGACTCTGCTCGTCGCTTTCTGCAATTGGCACATTACTTAAGGTGATTTTGAGAGCATCAACGACTGGATCATAGGTCACTTTCATGGCGTTCTCCAATATTTGCTGAACTACCTACACTTTTCTTGCGGGTAAGTGTAGGTTTTCTACCCAACAGATAGCGGAATCGTGGATTTCTTGCGTCCTCTTCTACCCTATCCGATTTCCAGTTGGCTGTCGTTATTATCGATCTGACTGTCTAACAGTATTTGCGTAGGTTTCCATTCCCCATCCATTGTTTGACAAGTGCATACCAACCATACGGATTGGTCTCCATCCCCGAACTCAAGGTGACAATCTTGGCAGGTTTCTTGGAAGTTTTGATCCCCGAACTGCAATTCCCCATCTATATTACCGATATGGTCACTAAGCCTCAGTTCGGTGGGCATCCATTCTCCATCGCGAGCTTGGCACTCAGCACTCAGGATTGTGCTGTTAGGGTCGTAGTTAATACTGCTGCAAGTGTGCGAAAAATTGGGCATGACAACTCTGTGTGTTAAAAAACAATATGATTCAGCATAGTGCCTTAACAGCCGACATTCCGCACATCTTCATATACTTTTATATATTTTTACATTCCCCAAGATGTTTTAACGAAAAACCTTGATTGTAGAAACTACTATTGAGAACATTTTCAATAATTGATTTTTTCTGAGAAAAAAATTTACAATTCTTCACCTTGATCAAAATCCATCATTGTAGCTATAATCCTTAGGGGCAAGGGTTTGGAAGGAATATATTAGTAAAAATCATCAATTGAATGTTAAGAAGTGCGGAAAGTGGGATTTAATACTCCACACTTAAAACTCAAATCTGATAACTGATAACTGATCACTGATCACTGATAACTGATAACTGATAACTGATAACTGATAACTGCACAACTACTTAGTACAAACGCTTACGGGGGCGATAATTAGCCACGGATTCCACTAAACCCAAGGCAATAAAATTGGTTAATAAAGATGAACGTCCATAACTTAACCAGGGTAAAGGAATCCCTGTAATCGGGGCTAATCCCACGGTCATGCTAATATTAAGAATTGCCTGAAAAGCGATCATCGAGAGAACACCGATCGCTATTAAAGAACCAAAGTTTTCTTTAGCAGTATTAGCAATGACTAACAAACGCCAACAAACTAACCAGAAAGCTATTAAAACTAGAATACTGCCGACAAAACCGAATTCTTCCCCGACTACGGAGAAGATAAAATCGGTGTGTTGTTCGGGAATAAAATTTAATTGGGTTTGGGTGCCTTGGTGTAATCCCCGTCCCAATAATTCTCCCGATCCGATGGCAATGCGGGATTGAATTAATTGATAACCTCCCCCCAAAGGATTCTTTTCTGGGTCAAGAAATAGGGTTAAACGATCTTTTTGATATTCTTTTAATAAACCCCAAAAAACCTCGCCTAATTTACCCACTGCCAGATTAGTTGCCACCACGATGAAAGTAGATAAAAAACGGTAGGGAAGGGTAAACCAAGCAAGCACAGCGATGATAATTGCTAAAACAATCCAAGCAGGAAAAAGTAAATTAAACAGAAAAACCGATGCGAGGGGAGATAAGAGGATAATCATCCAAGGCAGTTTCGCATTAGCCCAGTAAATCATGCCTAGGGTAATTGCACCAAAGACTAATCCCGTCCCCAGGTCCGGCTGCGCCATAATTAACACCCAGGGGATGGCAGTGACGGCAAAGACACGAGCGATCGCAAAAAGATTATCGGCGGGACGATGATGTAGGAGGGCTGCTAGGGTGATAATTAAACCTACCTTGGCAAATTCCGACGGTTGCACGTTAAAACTGCCGATATTAATCCAACTTTGCGCCCCATTCGCCGTCACCCCTAGGACAATTACCGCGATTAGGGAGAGATTGGTAAGAAGATAGGTTAACCAGTGCCATTTGAGCAGACTTTCGTAACGACAACGGGCCAGAAATAAAGCGATCGCCACTCCCCCGGCCCCGAATAACCAGTGTTGCCACCAATCGAGAGCAGTGGTATGTCTTTCGGCACTACGAATCATTAAACCACCAAAAACGGTTAAACCCGTCACTAAAACGAACAAAAGCCAATCAATTTGGGCTATATCACGGAAAATGAAGCTAAACCGCTCACTAAAACCCCTTAGTTTCCTACTAATAAGGGACTGTCTTCTCACCATTTCTCTCCCCAAATTTACTAACTAACTAGGGTTTGCTCAATAAATCTAAAAACATTGTTCGATAATACTTTTAGACCTTTTTGAAATCCAAAAGTACCAGTCTTTGGAGTGATCGGGGGGAAAATTTAGGGACTTTTTCCCTGAAAATGGGTAAAACCCTACACCCTACACCCTGCCCCCCCCCGATGTCGGGGGGGTTGGGGGGGCCACACCCTGCCCCTAGGAAAAACTTTTTGCCGCAAACCCTAACTATAGGCTGCCACGGATACTTTCGCCGCCACCTGACGAGCGATCGCTATTAGGGACTTAGCTGAGGCCGATTCCGGTTGCCCTAAAACCACTGGTACACCAGTATCACCGCCCTCCCGCAGGGATATCTCCAGAGGCACACATCCCAGTAAAGGAATGCCCAATTCTTGCGAGGTTTTTTCCCCACCACCGGACCCAAATAGATCATAGGAGCGATCGGGCTGATCGGGGGGGATAAAATAACTCATATTTTCCACGATACCCAAAACCCGCGCCCCTAGCTGTTGGAACATTTTTAAACCCCGGCGCGCATCAATTAAAGAAACCGTCTGGGGAGTGGTGACAATCACCGCACCCGCTAGGGGGACCGATTGAATTAAAGTTAATTGTGCATCCCCGGTACCGGGAGGCATATCGACGATTAAATAGTCTAAATCGCCCCAGTTGACTTGATAGAGAAACTGACGGATAATGCCGTTTAACATCGGACCGCGCCAGATGACCGGTTGATCGGGGTTGATCAAAAAGCCCATGGAAACCATTTTGATGCCATGGTTGAAAGCGGGTTCCAATATCTCGCCATTTGCGCCCTGTACCGTCACTTGTGCGTCATTTAAGCCCAACATTGTCGGGGCATTGGGTCCGTAGATGTCCGCGTCTAATAGCCCCACTTTTGCCCCTAAATGAGCCAAGGCGACGGCGATATTGACAGCCACGGTACTTTTCCCCACACCGCCCTTACCACTGGAAACGGCGATAATATTTTTAACCCCCTCCACACCTTGGCGATCGGGTAAAGCTTTTTGTTGCGGGGTTTCGGCAGTTACGTCCACAGCGACACTTTCCACCCCGGGCAGCTGTTTAACGGCTTTTTGGCAGTCTTCCACGATAAATTCGCGTAAAGGACAGGCAGGAGTGGTCAAAACTAGGGTAAAGCTAACTTTTCCGCCATCGATCGCCACATTGCGGATCATGTTCAATTCCACTAAGCTTTTTTGCAGTTCTGGATCTTGAACGGGACGTAATACTTCTAAAATCGATGCGGTATCAAGGGGCATGGTTTCAGTGTCTCTAGTCAAGTATTGTTCTTATGGTTATTTATCTTAACCTTGTCGGGGTTGGGTGTTGGATGGTGTTGGGGTGTTAGGGTGTTAGGGTGTTAGGG
>NZ_JADEXI010000241.1:0-6695 GCF_015207185.1 Microcystis sp. LEGE 08355
TAAGACAAACATTTTACGCACGGGTTACTTAGATAAAATCAGTATAGCACAATAAAAGTTAAGTTAACAAGCTATAGTTTAAAAAGCCGTCCTAAAAGGACGGGGCTTTAACCCAAAATTTCGGTAAAGGGGAAGAAATTGGGGGAATAGTCCCACACATCACCCTGAAAAGTATCGCTAACAATGAACCCCCCGAATCGGAAATCTTAGTTGACCGTCCCGAAGTAGATAACAGTATTGTGCGGGTGTGTAGTCCCTTCACCATCGAGGGAACCATACCGCCTCCGGTGGAGATGGAAGACGAACCGGAAAGCGCAGCGGTGGTAATCGACAATAGCGGTTCTTATGAAGAACGGATGTTGGAAATTCTGCGGAAATCTCCCGTGTTGCGTCTGTCTGGGAACCGCACCATCACCCTGAACAACGTGCGACAGCCGACAAGAACCCAGAATCTATCGGCTGAGGCAATGGTCAAAGCTAGTGATTTAGAAGGTGCTACCTTGGGGGAGGTGGTAGATCAGGCCCTAGAAGCAAACCTGAATCAGCTTCCCCTCTCCCAGAAACCGGTGGCGTTTCTATTCGGACCGGAGAACGGAGCGATCGCAGAACAGCCCATTTACAGAGCGGCCGGGGAAGCCTATCAAAAACAATACGCCCATCTGTTCGTCCTTGGCTTTGCGATCGCTCCTAGCGCTCGTCAGTTTGTAGAAAACTGTCAGGATACGGTGGGGATTCCCGCGACTTACATCCAAGCAACTCCAGACCTGCTGATGGGGGATTTACTCAAAAACATGAGGAGTTCCCAGATATTCAGCGTCTGTGGACTGCCAGAGATTAGGATTAATGCCGTCCCTGAGGGTAAATATCAAGTGGAGTTATTGGGGTTGGATGTGTTTGACCCGGTTACAATGAAAGTGGACTCGGAACCGGGTAAGAATGTCCCCGCTTGGTTTCTCGATACTGACTACAACGGCCTATGTTTCCAAGTCAATCAGGCATTTTTCCCCCGTACCGGCGCTTGGGATTCGATTAAGAAAGCTTTAAAGGGAACCTATGAGGAATCAGTCTGGGAACATCTAGCAGGGACAACCAGCGCAGCTTTTGCAGTGGGAGAACATCGGCAAATTGCCGTTAAGGTGATTGATGACCGGGGGAATGAGTTGTTAGTGGTTAAGAGTTTGTAAGAGGTAGAGTTATGACTAATTCAGAAAATAACCCAATCGAAATATAGGATTTAATATTAAAGAGTGAGAAGTTACACTTAATGTTCAATACAATAACTCTATGAATATCGAAAAAAATATTATAGAATATCTCCGAAAATTACCCCCAGACAAACAACAGGAAGTCTTAGACTTTACCCAATTCCTGAGCCAAAAGTCAACCCTGCCTAAACCCAATCCTAATTTAACCCCAGAACAACGTTCGGCTAATTGGTTAGCATGGGTTGATAGTCATAAATCCTCTAATCCTCCCTTACCCGATGAAGCCTTACACCGAGACAGTATGTACGAAGACGAATGACTCAATATTTACTGGATACCAACATTCTTTTACGAGGCAGTGACCGGAATTCCTCTCAGTATTCTCTGGTTAGAGATGCTATTAACTATATCCTTCAACACGGTGACACTTGTTTGATTACCTCTCAAGTATTAATTGAATTTTGGGTAGTTGCTACTCGTCCACTTGATGTTAATGGTCTAGGTTGGAATCCACAACAAACGCAACAAGAAATTAACAATCTTCTTTCTCAATTCTCTTTATTAGAAGAAACCCCAGAGATTTTTCTCCACTGGTTTCAACTGGTCGTTAATCATAACATTAAAGGAAAACGAACCCATGACATCAGGCTGTTAGCCGTAATGCAATCCCATAATATTACTCATTTACTAACCTTTAATCCTGATGATTTCATCCTTGTTCCTCACATCACCATCATTCAACCTCAAGATTTATTAGGAAATTAATCAATCCAAAATCAAAAATCGAAATGTCCTACGAAGTCAACGAACCGATTCTCAACTCACCCTTTGATGAACCCTTGATGAAGTTAAATCAGCCGTTTATCGAGCTTGCTTATACTGAGAAAATTCTATGTCAGCCAAAGATATTTTTCATCAATCCGTATGTATTGCCCTCGAAAAAGATGGCTGGAATATCACCCATGATCCCCTTTATCTGAAAGTCAATGACGTAGAATTTTACATCGACTTAGGCGCGGAAAGATTAATTGCCGCCGAAAAGGCAGGTCAAAAAATTGCCATAGAGATTAAATCTTTTTTAGGCGCATCAGAAGTTACCGAATTTCATCTCGCATTAGGACAAATCCTCAATTATCGGTTAGCATTAAGACAGGAACAACCCGAAAGGATTCTTTATCTAGCAATTCCTCAAGATACCTATGAAGACTTTTTCTCTCGTCAATTTATTCAAGACGCTGTAGCTGAATATAAAATTAAACTTTTAATCTTTAATTCTCTCAAACAAGAGGTGGTATTATGGAAAGAATAAACTACTCTCAACTGATTCAAGACATTCTCACCAAACATTCAGTTAATGACAGCAAAAATGACACAGAAAATCAACTTATTTTTGACACAAAACGCCATCATTACCAAGTCTTAAATATTGGGTGGAAAGAGCAAAAGCGAATCTATGGTGTGATTATTCATCTTGACATAAAAGATGACAAAATCTGGATTCAAAGAGATGGAACAGAAATCGGCATTGCCAATCAATTAATCGCGGCTGGTGTTCCCAAACAAGATATAGTCTTAGGTTTTCAGGCTCCCTATAAACGCAGTTTAACCGAATTTGCCTTGAGTTAATACTTAAGAAAAAAATCCTAAATAAGTGTATGTCCTACGAAGTCAACGAACCTATCCTTAATTCCCCCTTTGATGAACCCTCCCGTTATTGGTTCATCCGAGAAGGTTATGAACCAGAATTAAAAGAAGGGAGAAGACCGGCTATTGTCTATCCCCCCCGAGAAGGTGACAGCGAATGGGAATTAGGAAAAGTTCTCAAACTTTCACCCCCCGATGAATTTTTTCCGGGTTATGAAATGACCTTGGTTAACCGCATCAGGAACAAAGTCAAAGAATGGAGAAAAGAAAACTATCCCGGGGTCAGTCGTACTACCTTAGAACTATTGGACTATTGGAACCGAGAAGGAAGAGAACATCGCCTATTTTTTGCTCAAAAAGAAGCAGTAGAAACCATCATTTTCCTGATTGAATCACGGGCCGACTTTCGCCAAGGGATTCACATTCCCCAAGACACCCCCATTGACACCACCCTGAAAGCTTTCATCCGCTACGCCTGTAAGATGGCCACTGGAAGCGGCAAAACAACAGTGATGGGGATGTTAGCAGCATGGTCGATCCTCAACAAAGTAGCAGATCGCAGTAACGCTAAATTCTCCGATGTTGTCCTGATTATCTGTCCCAATATCACCATTAAAAGCAGATTGCAGGAACTCAACCCCGACAACGGCGAAGCTTCCTTATACCGTACCCGTGACCTCGTACCCTCTCACCTGATGGACAAACTGAGACAGGGTAAAGTCTTGGTGACAAATTGGCATATTTTTGAAAAGCGAGCGCCTGCCACTGCCGGTAATGAAACTGCCAAAGTGGTGAAAGTGGGAGTCCCCGTCACTACTAAGGAAACTGTCAGAATTGGCGAACGAAATACCACAGCCAGGGGACAGCGTTATCTAGACTTAGACAGCTATCGACAACAGCGAAATTTAGGTCAGTTAAAAGTCGCTGAAGGAGGGGAAAAATACGATGCACAGGGAAATTTAAAAGAAGTCGAAGTTGAAAGTACCCGCTATTTAGAAAGTGATGCCGCTTGGATTAAACGAATCTTAACCCAAGAAGTGGGGAATAAAGGTAACATTTTAGTCTTTAATGATGAGGCGCATCATGCTTATCGGATATCTCGGATATCTCCGGATAAAAATGATGCTGGTGATGAGCTAGAATCGGAAAAATATCAAGAAAAAGAAGCCACAATTTGGCTGGAGGGATTAGATAGAATTAACAAATATCGAGGCATTAATTTCTGTGTGGATCTATCCGCTACTCCCTATTACTTAAAATCTTCCAAACAGAATACTAACAAACCCTTTGAGTGGGTCGTCAGTGATTTTAGTTTAATGGATGCCATTGAATCAGGTTTAGTTAAAATTCCTCAATTACCCGTTAGAGATACCACCGGCGCGGCCGTTTCAGATTTAGCTTACTTTAATATCTGGGAATGGTTAATGAAGAAAATGACCCGATCTGAACGGCGTAAAGGAATAAATCCTACACCGGAAGCTATCCTCAAATATGTGCAACATCCCATCACCTTATTAGGGGGACAGTGGGAACAAATCAAACAAGAATGGGCAGCCTCCGATGATCCCAGACCGCCTGTATTTATTATTGTCTGTAAGAATACCAAGATTGCTAAATGTCTCTATGAATGGATAGCAGAAGATATCAGACCGAATGATTTACCCTCCTCTAACCTGCGATCGCTTCGTAATAGCGAGGGAGAAACTAACACGATTAGAGTCGATTCTAAGGTAGTTGAAGAATTAGAATCGGGTGAAAGTAAATCCGATGAAAGTAAATGGATGCGCTTGACTTTAGACACCATTGGTAAAACTCAATGGACAAAAGATGACCAAGGACGCGATATTTATCCCGAAGGATTTGCTCAACTAGCTGAGAAATTAGCTAGACCGTTTCACCCCCCCGGTCGCGATATAAAATGTGTAATTTCTGTAGGAATGCTGACGGAGGGTTGGGACTGTTCCACCGTAAAACATATTATTGGGATTCGTCCCTTTCAATCCCAATTACTCTGTGAGCAGGTGGTAGGTAGGGGGTTAAGAAGGCGCAGTTATGACCTCACCGACGATAAAAAATTTGCCGAAGAAACTTCAACAATTTTCGGAGTTCCCTTTGAAGTTGTTCCCTTTAAAGCTAATCCCCAAGGGGCAAAACCTCAGCCAGAAAAACGCTATCATGTTTACTCAGTGCCGCAAAAATCCCAATATCGCCTAGAATTTCCCAGAGTTAAAGGCTATACCCAAGCCGTACAAAACCGAGTCACCGTTGACTGGAAAGCCATCGCCGCTTTAGAAATCAACCCCTTAAAAATTGCCCCCGAAGTCCAAGTTAAAGCTACTCTAGCTAATAACCAAGGTCGTCATAGTCTATCCGGTCCTGGCAAACTGGAAAGCCTTGATCTCAACCCTTACCGTCAGGGAAAAAGATTACAAGAATTAGTCTTTGAATTAGCGGCCGATTTAACTCGCACTTACTGCCAAACCGAGCAATGTCAAGCACCCCCTCATGTCTTGTTTCCCCAATTAAGAAATATCTGCGATCGCTACCTAACTGAAAAGGTTAAAGTAGTAGAACCCGCTCACATTCTCGATCTGTTTCTTTCCCCCTATTACGGTTGGGTAATTGAAAAACTCTCGGAGTCCATTTATCCCGACAGCGGCGCCGGAGAAGCCCCAGAAATCCCCAAATATGAGGCACATCTAGGCAACGGTTCAACCGATGATATTAACTTCTTCACCGGCAAACCTGTGAGAGAGGTAGTCAAGTCTCACCTTAACTGTGTGGTGGCTGATACCGATCAATGGGAACAGGCAGCCGCCTATATTATTGACAATCATCCCGCCACTGCAGCCTTTGTTAAAAATGAACGCTTAGGGTTTAGTATTCCCTATTTTCATAATGGGGAAGACCATGATTATATCCCAGACTTTATTATCCGTCTGAAGACCGCTAAATCTAACTATTTAATCCTAGAAACTAAAGGATGGGACGAACTGAGGGAAGTCAAGCAAGCAGCCGCTAAACGCTGGTGTAATGCCATTAATACCGACGGCAAACACGGTCATTGGCAATACTTTTTGACTGGATTGAGCAAAGTTAAAGAAGGAATTGATCAAGCAATCAAAGAAATCGAAGCATTAACCAACTAAATTTTCGATAACTTTTCTGGAAGCTTATCACCTTTTCTGGAAGGCAATCGCCGGTACAGAGTACCCTTGATCTTAATCAGAGAAAAAGTGTATGAGTTATCTTGGCGGCATTCCGCTCCCCATCAACCCCCTAGGTCGGGGTTGGGCAAGTGGGGAGAAAAAAGCTGGTAAAATAACTCTAGGCAACCTTAAAAAGAATTCATGAAAGCGCAAACAACAAGTAAAGATAGCCTAATCCTAAGGCAAGAAGTAGTGGGAGCGCGTCGCCCTAGTAACTATTTTTGGGCTGTAATCGTCTCTATTGGCGGTCTAGGGTTTCTCCTCGCCGGTCTTTCCAGTTATTTGAAGGTCAATCTACTTCTCGTTAGCGATACCAGTTCCTTACAATTTATTCCCCAAGGAGTCGCCCTCCTCTTTTATGGCACTGCGGGGACGCTTTTAGCCATCTATCTCTGGTTATCTCTCCTCTGGAATGTCGGAGGTGGTTACAACGAGTTTAACAAGGAAACCGGCAAAGTTAAAATCTTTCGTTGGGGCTACCCTGGCAAAAATCGTCGCATTGATCTCGATTGGCCTCTCGAAGATGTGCAAGCTGTGCGGGCCGAAGTGCGAGAAGGACTCAACCCGAAACGGGAACTATTCCTGCGGATTAAACAGCGTCGCGATATCCCTTTAACTCGCGTCGGCGATCCTATGT
>NZ_JADEXI010000242.1:0-6687 GCF_015207185.1 Microcystis sp. LEGE 08355
CCCCTAAATCCCTATCACCCCATCACCCTATCTATCGACTCCTATCTCCTGACTCCTGACGACTGATTTAACCTAGCCAATTAATGGCTCCTTTAATCCAGTCTTCTGGCTGAGTATTTTTACTAAATAAAGCATCTTGACTGAGGACTGCGATAGCTCGATCGATCTCCTCTTGGCTGTATCCTAAAGCTAAAAGGGTCATCTGCACATCTTCGAGGATTTCCGCTGCCGGTAGTATTGCCGTGGTTGTCGTCGTCGCTTCTTTTAGCTGTCGCCATGCTGCCAATTTAGTTTTTAACTCTAAAGCGATTCTTTCTGCTGTTTTTAAGCCAACTCCGGGGGTTTTGCTCAAAATTTTGGTATTTCCTGTCACTATCGCCACCAAAAGTTCCTCAATCCCCAAGGTATCGATTAAAGCTAGGGCTAATTGCGCCCCAACCCCATTGACGGAAAGCAGTTGACGAAACAGATCTCGCTCTGGGGCGGTGCCGAAACCGTACAATAAAGGCTGCTCCTCGCGAAGGAGTAGGTGAGTAAAAATCTGACGACTATCATTGTTATCTTTGTCGATGTCTAGGGCTAATCGCGAGGGAATTTGGATTTCGTAACCGATCTGGTTTACGTCTAAAATCAAGATCAGTCGGTTATTGGGGGTTTTGATCACCTCGATCGCTTGTCCCCGTAAATAATTAATCATTGATTTAATTCTCCTACGAAAATAACCGAACAACAGTGATGACGGTTTTTACTCCCTGAAGGAATGCAGGGGAGATTTTCATTTTTGTTACAATTGTTAACAGAAGTGAATGGCGTAATTGATAACCTAATTTTCTTGGCGTTAGTCCCCCATAATTGGAGAAGATACAAAATGAATGGCAACATTAGAGTCGGGAATCTCTTTGGAATTCCCTTTTATATTAATCCTTCTTGGTTCTTTGTTCTGGGGTTAATTACCTTAACCTATGGGC
Organism: Microcystis sp. LEGE 08355; assembly: GCF_015207185.1. Classification (NCBI taxonomy): domain Bacteria; kingdom Bacillati; phylum Cyanobacteriota; class Cyanophyceae; order Chroococcales; family Microcystaceae; genus Microcystis; species Microcystis sp. LEGE 08355. The sequence goes on from NZ_JADEXI010000242.1 coordinate 969, forward strand.
GAGATTTAAGTCAGTTTCCCCAGTTGACGGGAATTATGCCCTGGCTCTTGGGATTTTTTGCCGCTATTCTCCTATTTGCTTCCGTGGTTGCCCATGAATTAGGTCATAGTTTTGTTGCCATCGCCCAAGGTATTGAAGTCAAATCAATTACCCTCTTTTTATTCGGTGGTTTGGCAACTCTCGGCAGAGAATCGAAGACTCCTCTAGAAGCTTTTCTAGTAGCAATTGCTGGCCCTTTAGTTAGTTTACTGCTCTTTGGTATCTTCCGAATTATTGGTCTTAATATTAGTTTAAATGCGCCCATGGCGGCGATTCTTTCTCTGCTGGCCTATATCAACCTCGCCCTGGGTTTATTTAACCTGATCCCCGGTTTACCTTTAGATGGTGGTAATATCCTTAAAGCCATCGTTTGGCAAGTAACGGGCAATCCCAATAAAGGGGTTTTATTCGCCAGTCGTTTCGGTCAATTTTTTGGTTGGTTAGCGATTGTCATCGGTGCGCTATCAATTCTCGGAATCAGTCAATTTGGCAGTGCTTGGACGCTATTAATTGGCATTTTCCTCCTACAAAATGCTGGCTTTTCCGCTCAATCAGCTAAGGTTCAAGATTTCCTAAGTCGCTACAGTGCTAAAGATGTTATCTCTCCTAATAGTCCTGTAGTTCCGATTAATTTAACCCTGCGCGAGTTTGCTAATAATTATGTTATCGGTAAACAACAATGGTCTAAATTCCTAGTTACCGATAGCGAAGGTAAACTATTAGGGGTGATTAATGTAGAGGAGCTAAAAACGATTCCCACTTCCCAATGGACCCAGGTAAATATCGGCCGGTTATTACAAACTAGCGAAAGTCTCAAACTGGTTTTGTCTAATACTTCCCTCCTAGATGTGGTGAAAATTTTGGAAGGAGAAAATTTATCTCAAGTGACAGTGGTAGAAGAAAACGGCACGGTTTTGGGGTTAATTGAGAAAGCTTCTATCCTTACTTTTCTCGCCCAAGAAACCCAAAGTCAAACCGCTTAATCAGTTATCAGTTATCAGTGAGCAGTGAGCAGTTATCAGTTATCAGTTATCAGTTATCAGTTATCAGTTAGAATCAGTTAGGTAAATGTATTTTTTACCTCAATATTCTCGCAGAATTCTGTCTATTGTCTCCTGATACCAAATCCAGTTATTAAAGACTGATTATTTATTCCTCCTGTTGCCTGTTGCCTGTTGCCTGTCCTCATAAGTAGCCTGTACTCAACGAAGTTAGTATGACTATACTGACTGTCGCATTGCTTGCCACAACTGCTCGTATTCTTGCTCGGTTGCTGGCGATAAAGGGTTTAAAAAATCGCTTTTTTTGATCGCTTCTGGATTAACAAGTAAAGGATTATTTCTAATATCTGGGGAAATTTGGTCGGGATTTTCAGTGAGAATTAGGGGGGATAATCCAGAGGTAAATAAAGAAATTTTAGTGGCGGATTCTGGTTGCCAACAAAAATCAATCCATTGCTGGACAAGAGAATTAGGAGTAGTTAAAACCGGTTTTACCCACACATCTGACCAGAGAGAAGTACCAGATTTGGGGACAACAACTTTAATTTTATTATAGCGATTGCTCACTGGTAAAATATCATTAGACCAACCCACAGATAGCCAGACATCACCGAGTATCAGGGGTTGTAAATAATATTGAGAACTATAAAATTTTACCTGTTTTTGTAAAGCGAATAGCTGGTCTTTTAGTCCCATTACTTGTTTTAAATCACTAGAATTATAAGAATAACCCAATTTTTTTAGGGTTAAACCGATGACTTCCCGACGATTATCAATTAGGGCAATTTTACCGGTTAATTCCGGTCGCCATAGATCGGACCAATCCTGTGGCCGCCAGTCAAATTGAGCGAATTTTTCCTCATTATAGGCAATTACTGTCATTCCCCAACGGTAGGGCGCAGCCCAGACTTTCCCCTCTGTTTGGGGTTGTCCTTGGGCATTGCGAGTCATGTTTTCTTGCCAACGGAGGGGCAGTTTTGACCAATTAGAGAGTTGAGAAGTATCTAGGGGTTGAATTAAACCGTTGCTAATCGCTTTTCCTAGCCAAGCATCTCCTAGGGTGACTAAATTACCGATCGCTGGGTTTTGTTCCGTAAAAGGGATAGGAATCGGAAATTGTGAGGCTGGTTGCTCCTGATTTTTTAACCATTTTTCCAACAATTTTAATAGCTCTTTCAGCTGCCTTTCCGACTGAAAATTGACTTTTTTTTCGGCAATAGTTTTCTGAAAATCTGTTAGCAATCGCAGCGGAATTGAACCAGACAGGAGAAAAATGCTCGGCTCGCCGCTTCTGGAAGCGCAGCCATTTAACCCCCCCGCTAGGGCGATTGTACCTAATCCTTGCAAAAAAGAACGTCTATTTAACATATCGCCCGCCGATTCCCAACTTCAACAGTAATAATTGCCAGTTTCTAGCCTTGAATTATTATAGGACGATTTTTAACAAAATGTAAACTAGGGAGTTTTGCCGCTACCGATTTCAGCCATAGAGAGGCTTTGTTGTTAACTTTTATGGTAGAAAACTCTGATTTTGTCCTGGTTAAAGCTAGGATAGAAGGAGTAAGCTAAGGGGAGAGGGTATAAGACTATGCCAAACAATCATGATCGAGATTTCCATTATTCTTGTCGTTGTGGAAAAGCCAATTTTCAGTCTGTAAAACATCGATCGGGTATTTTATTAATCGGGGGAGCGGAAGGAGGTAAGTTAGGAGAAGATCAAGCGACCACATGGTTATTAAATCGAGCTAAAGGCGGCAATTACTTAGTGTTGCGCTTTGGCGATCTTGGTGGTCAAGCCGATTGGATTTGCGACAATTATCCCTCCCTGATCGGCTCGGCGGCGGAACTATCAATTGATAGTCGTGAAGGGGCGAATAATCCTGATGTTATCGAATATATTCGTAATGCCGATATCCTTTTTTTTGCCGGTGGTGATCAAAATCAGTACGAGGATTTGTGGGAAAGCACAAAGGTGGAAACAGCGATCAATTATCTGATCAACGACAAAAAAGTTCCCGTGGCGGGAACCAGCGCAGGAATGGCTATTCTGGGGGATTTTTACTATGCGCCTACTCACGAAGGAGTACTGAGTTCAGAAATATTAAATAATCCCTTTCACTTCAACACCAAAGACTTCTATCGGAGTGATTTTATTCGGGTTCCTTTTCTCAAAAAAGTGGTGACAGATACCCATTTGGATCGACTCAATCAAGATCATCCCGAAACAAGATATGGTCGCCTTTTTGGTTTTTTAGCCCGCAATGTACACGATAATCACAATCAACTACCTGCCTACGCTATCGGTTTAGAAGAAGGTGCTTTTCTGGCGATCGATGAGCATGGTATGGCCAAAGTCTATGGCAACGGCACCGATAAAGGACAAGATGCCTATTTTCTGCAAACTAACGGGACTCTACCCGAACAGATGGAGCCGGATCGGCCTTTAATCTGGAATAATAACGGTCAAGCGGTGAAAGTCTATCGCATCGCAGGAACTCCCTCCGGCAGCGGTAAATTTGACCTCAAGGATTGGTCTAGTGCTACTGGCGGTCGCTGGGAATATTGGTACACTAAAGGAGGAATAGCTGGGTTTAAGCGGGTTTTGGTAGCTTGAAGGTCATTTTTGTCAAAAAAGTGATTTCTATGGGTTTTAGGATTAATTTTGAGGCAATAAGGAGAGTTTTTTGAGCTATGACCCCTGAATTAATCACTTTTGGTCGGTATCTCGCGGGTGAATTTGAAAATCAACGGCAAGCGCAAGCAGAACCGGTGTGGTACGTTCACCTGCGTTTATGGTTGCGTCCGCTGCCTTTATTTCGAGAAGACAGCATCGCTCTTTTTGCCGAACAGGCCAGTATCATCAATTTAGACCAACCCTACCGACCGCGACTGTGGCGATTAACGCGCTCGGAATCGGGAGGGTTAGAGGTTAGGCACTATATGTTTAATGACCTGAAATCCGTGCAAGGTGCGGGCAAAAATCCCGATATTTTGCGAAAAATTAGCTTAGAAGACCTAACTTTTCTGCATACCTGCACTTTAGCGGTTCAAGTCCATACTCTCGCTGATCATCAATACCAGTTTATCGCCCAACCGCAACCGGAACAGCGCTGTCAATTCACCTATGAGGGTACAACCTATCAGGTGGCTTTAGGTTTCGAGGTGACGAGTCATAGCCTAAAAACCTACGATAAAGGTCTAGATCCCGGCACTGGTAAGGGAATTTGGGGCGCCCTGCTCGGTCCCTATCAATACGAGAAAAAACGGGATTTTTCGGCAGAATTGGAGGTGTGAGGAAGATTGCATCACATTAGGTCAAAATGACGGCAGATAACACCGCAAAGAGCCGCTAAAGCGGTAATTCCTAAAGCTGTACCGATGTCTTGTCCTTGATTGACAGCAAAAGAAGTGACGATTCCCGCACCTAAACCGGCTGTGATTGCCGCTCCGAGAAAATCTTTGTCTGAGTTTTTATACATAGAGATAAGGCCAAATTTCGACAAAATCGTGCTTTTTACCTTATCATCCTCTTTTGAGCAACTAATCACCCGGGGGCGGAATTGCAATCAAGCTTTAGATTTAGCCACGTTTCTTAACATTAAGTTGGGTAGGATAGATAGGGGGTAAAATCGATGAAAATAGCTAAAATCTCTTTTTCTGGCTTTTTAACGCTGATTATCTCCCTTTTGCTAATACTGAGTTTTGTTAATGCCAGCAAAGCACAATCGGATACGGCGGTAAGATCGGATTTAATTAGTCTCCGCAATCGAGTCGAGCGCCTTGAAAGTCAAGTCCGAGGAATAACCATCCGCGGGGAAAATGCCGCTCCGATTCCCCAACGGCGATCGGGAACGGGTATAGTAAATGGGGAAGTAGTCGGGGAAACTGACCCACTGTTCCAGCGTTTAGCCACTTTAGTAATTGAATTAAAGGAAGATTTAAAAAAGCTGGAGCAACGGGTGCAAATCTTAGAAAAAGAAACCGTTAGCCAGAAATCGTAGTCAATTGATGCTATAACGATCGAAAGTTAAATTGATTTCAACTATGCAGTTAATTGATTATGTAATTGTGCTGCTTTATCTAGCAGGAACCCTAATAATCGGGATTATCGCCGAGAAAAAAGCTTCTCAAGGTCTAGAATCCTACTTTTTAGGTAATCGCAATTTGCCTTGGTGGATGTTAGGGGTGTCGGGAATGGCAGCTAACACCGATTTAGCGGGAACTATGGTCATTTCTGCCCTGATTTACGCCGTCGGCCCCAAAGGATTATTTATCGAAATCCGCGGCGGTGTTGTCCTAATTATGGCCTTTCTCATGGCTTTTATGGGCAAATGGAATCGTCGCGCCCAAGTTATGACCATGGCGGAATGGATGCAGTTTCGCTTCGGACCGGGAAAACAGGGGAATTTTGCCCGAATTATTAGCGCCGTCGCCACTCTCTTATTCTCTATCGGTGCGATGAGTTATTTCTCCGTTGCGGGGGGGAAATTTTTAGGGCAGTTTCTGGGTATGGATGATCGTCTTGCTTCGGTGATATTAATTCTTCTAACCTTAATTTATACGGTGGCCAGTGGTTTTTATGGTGGGGTAATTACCGATTTATTTCAAGGATTTCTGATTTTTGTGGCGGTAATTTATGTATCGGCAGTGGCCTTTTTTACCGTTAATCTTCCCGATAG
>NZ_JADEXI010000243.1:0-6662 GCF_015207185.1 Microcystis sp. LEGE 08355
ATAATCTCCTGTCTCCTGTCTCCTATCGACCGTCTCCTGTCTCCTATCTCCTGACGACCGCCTTCGTTATAACCATTGTTGTAATTCTGGCCAACCCAAACCCTGACGCACGATATCCGGTTGATCGCCGGTAAAATCAACAATTGTTGACACTTCCGAACCGGGAGCCGAACCATCTTCGATAATTAAATCAACGATATGATCGAGGGCATCGAATAGCCTAGCGGTTTCTAATCCCTTGGTGGGAAAATCCCCCTCCTGATCGGGAAGATGAGCAGAACTAGAGATAATGGGATTTTCTAGGGTTTCGAGAATAGTGCGACAAATAACGTGATCGGGAACCCGGATACCAGTGGTTTTCCGCTTCGGATTCATCACCACTTTCGGCACTAATTTAGTCGCCGGTAAGAGAAAAGTGTAGGGACCGGGTATAACTCGTCGCATAATTTTATAAGCATAATCGCTGACCACTGCGTACTCGGAAATATTCGACAAAGAAGAACAGAGAAACGTCAAGGGTTTATCATTAGATAGTTGCTTGATTTGGCGAACTCGTTCGACGGCGGATTTCACATTGAGATCGCAACCGATCGCATAGACGGTATCGGTAGGATAAAGCATAATTGCCCCATTTTTCAGGGCATGACAGATTTCTTGGATAGAACGTTGTTGGGGATTTTCCGGATGGAGAGAGTAAATAGTAGCCATGATAGCAAAATCGTCGCCTATTGGGATTGTCCCACGGGAATCGCCGGGGATATGTGTTTAGGGGCATTAGTAGATTTAGGAGTCCCCTTAGAATACCTGATTGCACAACTAAAAACTTTAGGAATCGAGGATGAATATCAGTTAAAGGCCGAAAAACTGCATCGTCGCGGTCAAATTGCCACTAAGATTCACGTCGATGTCACTGCCGAGAAGTCCTCTGATCATCACCACCATCACCATCATACCCCCGCTCGCCATTTACCGGAGATTGAAAATTTAATTAAACAGGCAAATTTACCCCAGAAAGTCCAAGAATGGAGTTTAGCGGTTTTTCAACAACTTGCGATCGCAGAAGGGGCTGTTCACGGGATCGCACCGGAAAAAGTGCATTTTCACGAAGTCGGGGCAACCGATGCCATTATCGATATCGTCGGGACTTGTTTGGGTTTGGATTGGCTATCGGTAAGTGAATTATACTGTTCTTCTCTACCCACCGGCGGCGGTACAGTTCAGGCCGCCCATGGTCGTTTACCGGTTCCCGTGCCAGCAGTAGTACAATTGTTCAGCCAGCGACAAGTACCAATTTATAGTAATGGCATCGAAGCGGAGTTAGTAACACCCACGGGGGCAGCTATTGTGACAACTTTAGCTAAAAGTTTCGGTAAACCGCCGAAAATGCAGTTAGAAAAGGTCGGTTTAGGAGCAGGGACAAAAGATTTACCGATTCCCAATCTTGTCCGACTTTGGTTAGGGAAAAAAGAATCAGAAAAGCTAGATGAAATTGAAACTGTGGCAGTTTTAGAAACTCAAATTGATGACTTAAATCCGCAAGCGATCGCCTACTTAAGCGAGGCTTTATTACAAGTGGGTGCCTTGGATGTATTTAGTCAAGCAATTACTATGAAAAAATCTCGTTTGGGGATACTTTTGACAGTAATTTGTGCCTTGGATAAAATTGCTATTTGTGAAAATATGATCTTTCAGGAAACCACAACTTTAGGCATCAGAAGGACAATTCAAGAGCGATCAATCTTAAAAAGAGAGATACAATCGATCGATACTGTCTATGGACAAATTCGGCTAAAAGTTGCCTACAAAGAGTCAATTAATCAACCGATTACCGTACAACCAGAATACGAAGATTGTGCCGCAATTGCCCGTCAGCATCATCTACCTTGGCGATTTGTTCATCAAATGGCCTTAGCTATTTGGCAAGAAAAAAATCAGTCTTGACAGCAGGGCAATTTTATCATAAAACTGGTATATCCATTTTTCAAAAGAACGTAGGTTGGGCTTCGGCCGTGAGCTTTTGCCGAACGGTTGAAGCATGAAACCCAACGCCCGCTCATGTTACGCTACCGTTAGCCCATCCTACAAACAATTGTGCCTCCCTACTTATATCCATTTTTCAAAAGCTATTTCCAGGAAGATAATCCCAATTTAAAACCTGTTCTTGGCTAAAAGGACAATCAACAGGAAAAGTTTCTTTTGGTAAATTAGTTTCATTTACCGTCCCTCGCACTGCTTTTTGATAACATTCTGCGAAAATATCGGCTAAATAGGGTTTTAAGCTAGGACTATCCCTGAAAATAAACTCTAATTGTTCTCTTTGCTCATCAATGGTATTTATACAGCTATTAGTCGGTTTTTCTGGTTGATATTGCCATTTAAGTAAGTGCATCAAGAGAACTTTTAAACGACTGAATACCTCCCGTCTATTATTACGTCCTATATCGGATATTTCTTCGATTAAGTTATCTAAATCGAGGGCTGCTAAATTGCACTTTTTTAAGTGATTTACGGTTTGCTCAATCCACAAATTAAAATCAGTTTCATAAAGCTGAGATAATTGATTTTTCATGTTGAAAATATCCCATTTAGAAGTCGGTGGTAACGCACCACTCTCTTAACTATAACCGCTGACGGGGAGGTAAGTAGTCGGACATAAGTTTTCGCTGCTGTATAAAGTTTTGTAAATAGGGTAGAAGGCTGTATGCAGCAGCGAAAACCGGCTATTTTACATTCCTTAACATAGTGTTGTTTATTTATGTCCGACTACTTACCAATTTTCAGTAGATAGCATCCGAGGGAACCTTGATTCCTTCTTAATTCTCGCTTTGGTCGTGCTTTGATGACATCCCAGCTGCCATTTGCCGTTGAGATAAATTTCCCTCTTGACCAAGTTGGTAGAGCAAGTTTCTTTGTTCTATGTTAAGATATTGGAGGCTTCGTTTTTGGATCTGATTTGTTGTTGTATTGATCAGACAGTACCTGATAATCCTTTTTCTGTCAACTCTTAAGGAGTCGTGCGTTTCATTTTTGAATTGGCAATATTAGGAGGGATAAAAATTATGGTTAATTATCTCAGTCAAGAAGAGGAATTACTAGCAGCCGAAGAAGAAAAGTATCTAGAGGAAGAAGATGATGTGGATTTTCCTCCTGCGGATATTATTGCTTACAATGAGCAGCGTTCCTGCTCTGATCTAGTTAGAATGTATCAAAAAAAACAATTGGTTATCGATCCAGATTTTCAAAGAGATATGGTGTGGACTGATCCACAACAAACTCGTTTTATTGATAGTTTAATGAAACAGTTACCGATTCCTAGTATGTGTATTAGTCTTGACTATAAGACAGATAAACGCTATATCATCGATGGATTACAACGAATTAGTACCATAGTCAAATTTTTAACTACTGAAGATTGGAAGCTATCAAAATTAGCTGATGTAGATTCGTCTATTTCTGGAAAAACAGTTGAGGAAATAAAAACTCAGCATGAAGAATTATATGAACGCGTAGAAAATATGACTATTCCCATCACCATGATTCGCTACGACTCCAGCAAAAAAACTCATAATAATTATATTTTTAACATTTTCCATCGCTTAAATACCGGTGGAGTAAAACTTAATAATCAGGAGATCAGAAATTGTATCTATAATGGCGAGTTTAATACTTTTTTAAAAGAATGCGCTCAATATGAAAACTGGCTTTTGCTGATGGATCGAAAGCAGAAAAAAGCATCTCGATTTGAAGATGAAGAATTAGTTCTTCGTTTCTTTGCTTTTTATGATGGATACCAGAACTACAAGGGGAAATTGACCGGATTTTTAAATGATTATATGTATAAACATAGATTTGCCCACCAAGATTTTATTCAAGATAAAGATCAATTATTTAAGCAAACTGTTGACTTGATTTATGATAGAATCTTCAAAGAGGAACCTCTCAAAACCAGTAAAGTTATTGCTGAGGGAATTCTGTTAGGAGTTGCCAAAAATTTAGATACTTTAGTCAATCTCTCCAATGATGAATTACAAGACAAGTATTCTAGATTAATAAAATCTGAACCATTTTTAACTAAAAATTTATCTGGTGGTATGTATCGAAAAGATAAGGCTTTAGAGAGAATTAATACATCTATCAAAATTTTTTCATCTACTTCTACTGGTAATGATTACTAAAAGTTATTTATTCAAGACGCTAAACAGGCTTGATAAACTCTATAATGACTCTACAACTGATGATCAAAAGATTTTTTATTCTAAACTAGCTCTTATAGAATTATGTGGCTGGATCGAGGAAACTATGGATGATATAGTTTTAAGATGTGCTAAACGATGCTTAAAGTCCCCAGCTAACCAAAAATTCATCAAAGACGAGATTATTAAGCCTAACTCTAACTTTCAATATGAAGCTTTTAGAAAAATGTTGATTATGGTTATTGGTTTAGCAATATTAGAAAAAATTGAAAAAAAGTTAGAAAAAACCGGTAAAATTAGTGCTTTAAAAGGTGATCTTGGTAATCTAAAGAAAAGTCGCAATCGAGCGGCTCATACTCATACTAAAGGTACTTTGAGAACCTATGACGCTCCTTCTAAAACTAAACATGATTTTGATAGAATATATGCTTTGTTAACAGAGTTAGATGCAGAATTGCAACGTCATAAATGTTGACTTATTTCTCGTACAATCGCTTTTAGCGCACCTTCGACAAAGACAATCAGTAAAAATTAAGCTTCCTAACCGGTGAAAATTAACTACAAGCGATCAAAAAACTGGGAAAATATTCAATTGATTCAATGTCATCTTTTTTAACTATCCTGCCCATGAATAATCAGGTCATCCGTACTGATAAAGCTCCGGCCCCTGTGGGTCCCTATAATCAAGCGATCGCCGCTACCGGTCCTTTTCTCTTTGTTGCGGGACAAATTCCCCTAGATCCCGTCACGGGTGAAATCGTCTCCGGGGAAATTAGCGCCCAAACCGAACAAGTTATGGCCAATCTGGAGGGCATTTTAACCGCTGCTGGGGCTAATTGGTCAAATGTGGTGAAAACTACCGTCTTTCTCTCGGATTTAGCCAATTTCGGGGCAATGAATCAAGTTTATGCCCGTTATTTCCCCCCGGAAACCGCCCCGGCCCGGGCCTGTGTGGAGGTGGCCCGTCTTCCCAAGGATGTGCTAGTGGAAATAGAATGTATTGCCGCTTTAGCCTAAAAATTAAGGTGGGCATTGCCCACCCTAACCTAATCTCTCTCTAGACCACCAAAGCTTCTAGAATCGTCTTATTGTAGATAATTCGCCCTACAGTAGTACGCACATACTGGGAAATTATCTGACCGTCCTTCTCGCGGGTTTTGCGTTCCCGATAATATTTCCAGATGCTGCCATCGGGGAGAGTTTCCGTTTCCAGGACTTCCTCATCCGGTTTATTGGTTTTCACCTTTTCTCCCACCGGCAAACGCAACCACACAGAAGCGTGTAGATCCACCAATCCCTGATCAAAAGCGTGAATAGCGTCATCCATGCTGGCGAAATAACGACCCCCACCCTTTTGGGCCTTGGGATTTTCGGCCGTGAGATAATAACAACCCAAAACCATATCCTGAGAAGGGGCAACAATCGGGCGACCGGTCGCCGGTGAGAGAATATTATGACAAGCTAACATCAACAATCGCGCTTCCGATTGTGCTTCCAGGGAGAGGGGAATATGTACGGCCATTTGGTCCCCGTCAAAGTCGGCGTTAAAAGCGGGACAGACGAGGGGATGTAACTGAATCGCCCGGCCCTCCACCAGGATCGGTTCAAACGCTTGAATGCCCAAACGGTGCAGGGTAGGGGCGCGGTTTAACATCACCGGGTGTCCTGTGATTACTTCATCCAAGACGTGCCAAACATTGGCATCCCCCCGTTGGATCATTTTCTTGGCTGCCTTGATATTATTGACGATGCCTAATTTAATTAAACGATGGATAACGAAGGGTTGGAACAATTCGATCGCCATTTCCCGGGGTAAACCGCATTGATAGATCTTCAATTTCGGACCAACAACGATAACCGAACGTCCCGAATAGTCCACCCGTTTACCGAGGAGATTTTGACGGAAACGCCCCTGTTTACCCTCGATAATATCCGATAAAGACTTCAGGGCGCGATTATTGGCCCCCACCACCGTGCGACCGCGACGACCGTTATCAATTAAAGCATCGACGGCCTCCTGTAACATCCGTTTTTCGTTACGGACGATAATTTCGGGGGCGAGAATTTCTTGCAGACGGGATAAACGGTTATTGCGGTTAATCACCCGACGGTAGAGATCGTTCAGGTCAGAGGTGGCAAAACGGCCGCCATCCAACTGCACCATCGGGCGTAAATCGGGGGGAATCACGGGAATTACGCTTAAAACCATCCATTCTGCCTGAGAACCCGTGGCGACAAAGTTATCGATTACCCGGAGACGTTTAATTAATTTTGCCCGTTTTTGCCCCTTACTTTCGACAATTTCCGTCCGCAGTCTTTCCGCTTCTTCTTCCAGGTTAATTTCCTGTAAGAGTCTTTGGATAGCCTCGGCCCCGATACCCACTTCAATACCGACTAATTCCGAATCCTCTGCGTAGATTTCCTCTTCGATCTCTAACCATTGATCTTCGCTGAGGAGTTGTTTATAAC
>NZ_JADEXI010000244.1:0-6645 GCF_015207185.1 Microcystis sp. LEGE 08355
TACTTAGGGTCTGCTGAAAAAGTTTTTCCTAGGGGCAGGGTGTAGGGTGTAGGGTGTGGGGTGTGGGGTTTTACCGATTTTGAGGGGGTCAATTACCTAATTTTCAGGGAAAAAGTAGCTGAATTTTCCCCCTGATCACTCCCATATCTGGTACTTTTGGATTTCAAAAAAGGCTAAAAGTCTTATCCAGCAAGGTTTTTAGATTTATTCAGCCAGCCCTACTTAGGGTTTGCGGCAAAAAGTACGGGCGAAGCATTCGGATAGAAAATCTCCGGTTTCACCGATAGGTTATTGCCCGAATGCTTCGCCCCTACAGGACGCGGGCCGATGAAGACGCAAGGTGTTGAAGCACGATTCTCTCAAAATCTTGCACCTGTTTCACGAGAAAAGCCACAAAACCCTTACCTTGCCTACATTTTACATTTATTCAGCAAACCCTACTTAATCCCAACCTTGGCGAGATTTTACAATTCCCGACGACCTTCTAAAGCTCTCGCTAAGGTTACTTCATCAGCGTATTCTAGATCGCCGCCCATGGGCAACCCAAAAGCGATACGGGTAACTTTAGTGAAGGGTTTTAGTAAACCCCCGATATACAAAGTCGTGGTTTCCCCCTCGACACTGGGACTGATAGCTAAGATAACTTCCTGAATTTTTTTCTGGCTGACTCTGGTGACTAAAGACTGTATATTTAATTGATCCGGTCCAATCCCATCCATAGGTGAGATAACACCCCCTAAAACGTGATATTTGCCCGAATATTCCCTAGTTTTCTCCAAAGCAATCACATCTCTGGAGTCAGCTACCACACAGATAGTCCCCGTTTCCCGGTTGGGATTGCGGCAAATTTCACAAATCGGTTCGGCCGAAAGATGAAAACAAACCTGACATAATCCTACTTGTTTTTTCGCTGCTACGATCGCCTCGGCCAATTCGATCGCATCCTGTTCCGGTCGTTTGAGAATATACAGGGCCAAACGTTGGGCGCTTTTGGGTCCCACCCCGGGTAATTTTTGTAACTGCTCGATCAAACGAGCTAAAGGCGGTGTATAAATAGCAGTTAATCCTCTTATCAGTTATCAGTTATCAGTTATCAGTTATCAGTGGGTAAGTTATCAGTTATCAGTGGGTAAGTTATCAGATTTGAGTTTTCAAGTGAGCAGTGTTACATGGAAGTTTCCTACTGTCTTTTCACTGATTACTGGTCAATGATTACTGGTCAATGATTACTGCTCACTGATTACTGCTCACTGATTACTGCTCACTGATTACTGCTCACTGATTACTGCTCACTGATTACTGCTCACTGCTCACTGTTTAAGACCTTTTTGGTAAACGGACATCGATAACACTGGTGTTGAAATTATAATTATCTCCTTCTAACTCGATTAAAGTGCCAATTTTCACCTTTTGACCGCCAACAACCGCACCGGTATCGGTAACTTCCGCTTGACCACTGAGAGTCATAATCATATCTTGAGAATAGTTTTCCGTGCGGGGATCGGGTAGGACTTTCACACTACCATCCGGCTGCGGAACTAAGACATTTCTCGATAAAGCTTTAACATTTTTTATATCCACTTGACCGGCCGGTTGATTACGAATAACAATATTAGTTTTCTTCTCGGTATTGAATTGATTAATCAAAGCGTTAGGATTGAGAACACTTAAACCCCGGACAATAACATCCACTTCTATGGGTTCTTTGGTAACTTGAGCGATCGTACTTTTACCACTTGTCCCCGGTACAACAAAAATACCGATAATTGTCAATAAAATTACTAAGGCCGCTCCAATATCAAGCAAGCTAAATTTACCGAATAAACGTCCTTTTGAGTCTAATAAATTCATAAGCGGTTCACTATAAAATTTTGGGGAGAAGGGAACAGGGGAACGGGGTGATGGGTAGGGTTGATTCATGAATCAACCCTACTATGAATCAACCCTAGGGTGATGGGGGATGGGGAGAAAATACAAATAATCTCCTATCTCCTGTCTCCTGTCTCCTGCCTCCTGTCTCCTGTCTCCTGAGGGCTAATAGATTCTATCACGATCGGAATCTTGGTCGCAGACAGGAAGTCTGACTTAAGATAGAAGATCGGAGTCTCATACGGAGCGATCGATAGACAATGGCGGGTAAAACTCAACTTAAGAAACTAGAAAAGCAATTATCTCCAGTCGATTTGACCCCTTCTGACGGTAACAACCTCGAAAAAGTTGCCCCCGTCAAACATTGGTCGATCGAAGATAGCGAAAATCTCTATCGCATCCAAGGCTGGGGAGAACCCTATTTCTCGATTAATGCCGCAGGAAATATTACCGTTTCGCCCCAGGGAGAAAGGGGCGGTTCTTTGGACTTATACGAGTTAGTTTCGGCGATTAAGCGGCGAAATATCGGTTTACCTTTGCTAATTCGGTTTAGTGACATCCTTGAGGATCGGATCGAGCGCCTGAATGCCTGTTTTAGCCGAGCGATCGCCCGTTATAATTATCCCAACGTCTATCGCGGTGTCTATCCGATCAAGTGCAATCAACACCGTCACATCGTCGAGTCTTTGGTGCGTTTTGGTAAACCCTATCAATTTGGGTTGGAGGCTGGTTCAAAACCAGAGCTAATGATTGCTTTAGCGACCCTAGAACCTGCCTTAAACGGCAAAAATGACAAAACACAACCATTACTAATTTGTAACGGCTATAAGGACAAAGAATACCTGGAAACTGCTCTTTTGACCACTCGTCTCGGTCATCGGCCTTTGATTGTCATCGAACAATTGGAAGAATTATATTTAACCCTGCGCGTCAGTCGTCAGTTAGGAATTGCCCCACATTTGGGAGTGCGTGCGAAACTGGGGACAAAAGGGGTGGGCCGTTGGGGATGTTCCACGGGAGACCGGGCAAAATTCGGTTTAACCGTCCCGGAAATCTTAACGGTGGTGACGGAATTAGAACAAGCGGGGATGTTAGATTGTCTGCAACTGCTGCACTATCATATCGGGTCGCAAATCTCCGCTATTAGCGTCATTAAGGATGCCATTCGCGAAGCTAGTCAGATTTATGTGGAATTAGCGAAATTAGGGGCAAATATGACCTATCTCGATGTGGGGGGTGGTTTAGGGGTCGATTACGATGGCTCAAAAACTAACTTCTACGCCTCAAAAAACTACAATATGCAGAATTATGCTAATGATATCGTGGCTGAGGTCAAGGAAGCTTGTGAAGATGCCCAGATTTCACCCCCAATTCTCATTAGTGAAAGTGGACGGGCGATCGCTTCTCATCAATCGGTGTTAGTCTTTGATATCTTGGGAAGTAGCGAGGTTCCCCAAAACCCTCCCGATCCCTGCAATGGGAAAGAACACCTCATCCTCCGTAATCTTTGGGAAACCTATACGGGTATCGATGAGCGCAATTATCAGGAAGCTTATCACGATGCGGGACAGTTCAAAGAGGAGGCGATTAGTCTGTTTAATTTCGGTTATCTCAGTCTCAAAGAACGAGCTAGAGCCGAACAATTGTACTGGGCTTGTTGTCACAAAATTCTGCAAGTGGCCCGACAACAGGATTATGTTCCCGATGACTTGGAAGACTTAGAGCAAATTATGGCCTCAATTTATTATGCCAATCTCTCGGTTTTTCAGTCAGTTCCCGATAGTTGGGCGATCGATCAACTATTTCCAATTATGCCGATCCATCGTCTCGATCGAGAACCTACCCAAAGAGGGATTCTCGCCGATTTAACCTGTGATAGTGACGGGAAAATTGCCCAGTTTATCGATTTGCGCGGGGACATAAAATCAGTTTTAGAATTGCATCCGTTGGAGTACAAAAACGGTAAACATTCTCCAGAACCCTATTATCTAGGAATGTTTCTGGTGGGTGCTTATCAAGAGATTATGGGCAATTTACATAATCTTTTTGGCGATACTAACGTGGTACATATTCAGATGAGTCCCAAGGGATACGATATCGAGTATCTAGTCAAAGGAGATACGATCACGGAAGTATTAAGTTATGTGCAGTATTCTGCGGAAGACCTGTTAGAAAGAATTCGTCTTCGTTGTGAACAAGCTTTGCAGGAAAATCGCATGACTGTGGAAGAATCCCAATTACTACTACAGGATTATGAACGCAGTTTGCGACGTTATACCTATCTAGTGGGTGGGGATTGATGATTGCTCTTGCCGATCGAGTGATCGATCGAGGATGATAGGAAATAGACAAAATAGATAGGCAGTAAGGGGAAGCAGTGGAAAAGGGAACGCTGGTAGAATTTCGGGTGCAAGGAGAAAGGCGCTTAGGGGTGATCGATCGCCCAGAAGGGAAAAAAGATTGGATCGTCATCGATCAAGGGGGAAACCCGCATAAACTGCGTCCCCAACGCTTCGATTACATTATCAAAGCAGGTCCATCCAACTATAAAGAGATTGGCAATTTTCTGCGGGAAGTCCAACCCTATCTAGATGCTAGTGGTTTAGAAGTGGCCTGGGAATTATTAGCCGGGGAAAATCAGTTAGTCACTCCCGAAACCATGGCCGAGCTCCTCTTTTCCGATCGCGGTCCGCAGTTTTGCTATGCGGCCCATTGTCTCTTGAGTGATGATAAGGTTTATTTTAAAAATAAAGGGGATGGTTACGAGGCCCGATCGGAAAATCAGGTAGAGGAAATCAAACACCAGCTAGAGGTGGAACAACAGCGTCAACGGGAAAAAGGCCAATTTCTCCAACGTCTCCAACAGGCCCTGGCCGGTGGAACGGTAGAATGGTCAGAAAGCGATCGAATTCGTCTGGAATCTCTAGAAAAATTTATCCTCCAACCCGAACAAAAATATCCAGCGGCCATGGAAATACTCTCCCTGCTGGGCCGTTCCCAAACCCCCGAGGCCGCTTTTGAATTGTTAGTCGATTTGAAATGGTGGAGTAGTCACGAAAACCTTTTCCTGCGACGCAGTTCCTACCCCGTTCAATTCTCGAAAAAGGTACTTGATGTGGCGCGTCTTAATTTACTCAATCCCCCTGCGGATGCGGATGTCAACAATCGTCTCGATTTAACCCACCAAAAAATTTATACCATCGACGATGAAAGTACCGAGGAAATCGATGACGGATTATCGGTAGAAATGCTCGCGGATGGTGGTCATCGTCTCTGGATCCATATTGCCGATCCTAGCCGTTTAGTGCGTCCCGATGATGAATTAGACCTAGAAGCGCGTCGTCGCAGTACCAGTCTTTATCTTCCCACGGGAATGGTTCCCATGTTTCCCCTAGAGTTGGCCGCAGGTCCGATGAGTTTGGTACAGGGTAAACTTTGTCCTGCCTTAAGTTTTGGGGTAATCCTCGATGAAACGGGGGCGATCGCCGATTATCGAATCCATCCTAGTACAATTAAACCCACCTATCGCCTCACCTACGAAGATGTGGACGAAATGTTACATCTGGATCTGCAGCATGAACCGGAAGTAAGGATTCTCAACCGTTGGGCCAAACAACGCCACGCATGGCGCAAATCTCAGGGATCGATTAACATCCAAATGCCAGAATCATCCATTAAGGTGAAGGCTAACGACGAAATTATCATAGAATTGCAGGAAGTTTCCCCATCTCGGCAATTGGTGGCGGAAATGATGATTTTAGCTGGAGAAATCGCCGGTCGCTACTGTCAGGAACACGAGATCCCCGTGCCTTTCCGCGGACAACCACAACCGGAATTACCCCCCGATGAGGAGTTAATTTTACTACCTGCGGGCCCGGTGCGTTCCTGTGCCTTGCGTCGCTGTATGCCGCGCAGTGAGATGACGACGATTCCTAACCGTCATGCTAGTCTGGGATTGAATACCTATTCCCAAGTAACTTCGCCAATTCGCCGTTATACTGACCTTTTGACCCATTTTCAACTAAAAGCCCATCTCCGGGGCGATCAACTGCCTTTTACCCGGGATAGAATGCAGGAAATTCTCTATAGTGTCGCTAGTTCGGCCCTGGAAGCCACCTCGGTGGAACGACAAACTAATCGTTATTGGAGTTTGGAATTTTTGCGACGACAGGGAGATCAAGTCTGGCAAGCTTTGGTTTTACGCTGGCTGCGGGAAGAGGAAAATTTAGGCTTAATTTTATTGGAGGAATTGGGGTTAGAATTACCCCATCGTTTTGAGCGATCGGTATCTTTAGGCGATCGCTTTCAAGTGCAAGTTAGTCGCTCTGATCCCCACCGCGATGAGATCCGTTTTCGCGAGTTATCGGGTTTTGTCTCCTCCCAAGCAAGTTAATCTCTCGCGGAGTCAGGAGTCAGGAGTCGGGTGATAGGGTGATAGGGTGATAGGGATTTAGGGGTTTAGGGAAATTTCAGCCAAATGCTCCACTACCCCACACCCCCCTGACAGGTGTAGGTTTATTACAAAGAGGTGAGCAGTCACACACTCAAGGTGAGAAAATCAAGCTAGAGATTTAGAGGAGCATCGTGAAAGGCAATGCTGAAAAACAAATAAGTAGTCGTGCAAAATTAATTTCCTAGTCGAGACTCCCAGACTCCGAGACTCCGAGACTCCGAGACGGGATACAGGAGACTCCGAGACTCCGAGACGGGATACAGCTATTAGGGATCGGATTTGAGTTTTCAGTTCACTGTTTACTCACATCAGCAAAAGGCTGA
>NZ_JADEXI010000245.1:0-6639 GCF_015207185.1 Microcystis sp. LEGE 08355
TGATATCTATGATGGCATGGTGATTTGGGGTGGGCAGTATCGAGAAATCGAGATTAATGCAGCAGAGACAGAGCCATTGATTGGAATGAGCCTGTTGCGCGGTTATCGGTTGCAAGTCGATACAGTCCAAGGCGGATTGGTTACGATTTCGGAGTTACCGATCGCAGTGCGATCGCTATCGCCGTAGGGCGCGTTCCCTAATGTGACTCCTACTGCTCCAGCGATCGATTTTTGGGGAGCGCACCATGCACATTGATTGAAGCTGTGGGTTTAAATGCGATGTCGAAGGCACTGCGTAGCAGATCGCTGATCTTGTAGGTAGGAAACCCAATTCCCTCAAAACCAAGATTAAATACAATAGGATAGTGCGATCGCCGATCTTGTAGGGTGCGTTCCCTAATGTGGCTCCTACTGCTCCAGCGATCGATTTTTGGGGAACGCACCATGCCCATTGATTGAAGCTGTAATACCAAATCCTGTTATAATAAAACGAGATATAGGGTGCGTACCATGCAGCCTTTACCTTTTTGAAAACACTTTCAATGATGTAGCTATGGACTGGGAAACTCGAATTACACTAAATCCCGATATTTTGGTGGGAAAACCTATCATTAAAGGAACAAGGATTGCGGTTGAATTTATCATTGATCTTCTCGCCCAAGGTTGGAGTATTGATGAAATTCTGCGAAACTACCCAGGTATTACAGTAGAAGATATTCAAGCTTGTCTTAGCTATGCTAGTGTAATGCTCAAATCTGAGAAAGTCTATGCTATTCCTGCTTAACTGATGCGTTTTCTAGCGAACGAAAATTTCCCCCTTGATGCGGTTGAAGTCCTACGACAAAATGGCCATGATGTCCTGTGGATTAGGGTGGAATCCCCCGGAATCTCGGACCGTGAAGTTTTAAGTCGCGCCCAAGCAGAAAATCGTATTCTCTTGACATTTGATCAAGATTTTGGAGAACTCGCCTTTCGTTCAAGGTTGCTGGCCAGTGTTGGTATTATTTTGTTTAGAATAAGAGTACCTTCTGGCTCTGTAGTCGCTGAGAAAGTTGCCAAGGTTATCTCATTGCGGGATGACTGGTATGGACACTTTACAGTTATTGAAGAAGACAAAATTAGAATGAGAGACTTAACGGTGCGATCACCGTAGGGTGCGTTCCCTAAGGCGACTCCTACTGCTCCACTGATCGATTTTTGGGGAACGCACCATGCACATTGATTGAAGCTGTGGGTTAAAGTGCGATGCCGCTCTGGTGGGCCCAGTTGAGGAATGTTAGCGTTAAAATAGAGGGGCAATCCTGTAGGCTAGACTGTAAGCAGCTAACTAAATCACCCCTAATTCTTGTGATAGAGATTTCCCCATGCCCCAAGCCTTGAAAGCAATTTATCATAGTGGTACGTTCATCCTTCAAACAGCTTACGATTTACCTGAAGGCACTGAGGTGGAGCTTTTTGTCAAATCACCTCAAATTATTCCCCCAAAGATTACCGATATTGCGGCTAGGCAGAATTTTTTAAGGCTGCTTGTTGAGCGAATGCAACAAAACCCCATTCCCTCTGATGCTCCCCAGTTTACGAGAGATATGTTGCATGAACGCCGTTGACACAAATGTTTTAATTTACGTCAATGATTCGCGTTATCCTAGTAAGCAGGCAATCGCAGCTTCTCTAGTAGCTAATCTGACAGAGGGAGTTTTAATTTGGCAGGTTGCCTGCGAATATTTAGCGGCAAGCCGCAAACTTGAGCCATTTGGGTATGACAGAGCGCAAGCCTATCAGTACATTCGAGATTTGCAACAGGTTTGGTACACAGCTTTGCCAACTTGGGCTGTGATTAATCGTGCTGAGGACTTGATGATCCGTTTTAGTTTGTCTCATTGGGATTCGATGGTGGTTGCTGCTTGTTTGGAAGCAAACGTCGAAACTCTCTATACAGAAGACTTTGGGTATTCAGACATTGATGGGCTGAAAATTGTCAATCCTTTCAAGAGTCCCTAAACCTGCCGCAGCATAAGTCGTAGGGTGCGTTCCCTAATGTGACTCTACTGCTCCACCGATCGATTTTTGGGGAACGCACCATGCACATTGATTGAAGCTGTGGGTTTAAGTGCGATGCCGCTCTGGTGGACTGAGTGCGATGCCGAAGGCACTGCGTAGCAGATCGCTGCTCTTGTAGCTTGGGTTGACGGCTGTTACCCAACTCCCTCAAAACCAAGATTAAATGCAGTAGGATAGACGTGGGATAGATTTTCTAGATTGCCGTGAGCGAAACCGTCTATATTGAAACCAGTGTTATTGGTTATCTGACAGCCAGATCGACCAAAAACCTGATTATTGCTGCCAATATTGAAATAACACGGGAATGGTGGGAATTTCGTCGAAACGACTTTATTCTGTACACTTCGGAGGCTGTCCTAGAGGAAGTAGCTAAAGGGGATACAGCGATCGCCTCCCAAAGGCTGGATATTTTGCGTGATTTTCCCTTGTTAGCATTGAATGACGCTGCACAAGATTTGGCTAAACAATTCTTAACCCGCAGTAATCTGCCTCCAAAAGCGAAAGTTGACGCGATCCACATTGCCGCCGCAACTGTCCACGGCATGGATTATCTGTTAACGTGGAACTGTAAGCATATTGCTAATGCTCAAATACAGGGTAAGTTAGCTGAGATTACCCTTGGTTGTGGCTATGTATTGCCTATCCTTTGCACACCCAACGAACTAATGGGAGATTAAGTCATGTGGACAGATGAAATTGTCGAGGAGATCCACCGAATCCGTGAAGAGTATGCCAAGTCCTTCAACTATGACTTGGATGCAATCTTTGCAGACCTACGCAAAAAGGAAGCAGCAAGCGGCAGAGAAGTCGTAAACTTATTGCGAAAGCCCAGTCTAACAAGTCGTTGGAGCGGCCAGGCTAGAGAGCTTGATGATGGGATCAAGGATGCTAACCGCCGCTCAACTTAGTTGTTCCCCACTTCCCACGAAAAACTTTTTCCCTATGTGGGGAAAGATTCGCCAATAGACTGGACAAGAATCTCTAGATGGGCGAGGCTATGGGTGGCCATAGCAGTAAATCGCAGACGACTGGTGGGAACGGTAGGAGGACGAATGGCGGGGGCAAAAATACCTTTTTCTAGCAGTTTTTGCGATAATTCTAGGGCTTTACCCGGATTGGCCACCGGTAAACATAAAATCGCCGCTTCCGAAGGCAATATATTAAAATTATTTAATTTACTCTTGACAAAATTAATATTTTGGTGTAGGTTTTGGCGACGTTCCGGTTCCAGACGAATAATCTCTAAAGCCATTTTAGCGGCGGCGGTGTCGGCGGGGGATAAACCGGTAGTATAAATCCAGGTGGCGGCGCGATTGCGGATAAAATCGATAATTTTGGCGTTTCCGGTCACATATCCCCCTAAACTGCCTAAAGCTTTACTCAGGGTCCCCATCTGAATTAATTCCCGTCCTTGACAACCACAATATTCCACGCAACCTGTGCCATTTTCCCCCATAACTCCGGTAGCGTGGGCCTCATCCACCAAAACCATACAATTATAAATCTCGGCTAGAGCGAGAATTCCCGCTAGGGGACAGATATCCCCATCCATACTAAACACTGTATCAGTGAGCAGTAAACAATGACGATAGTGATGACGGTGGGCTAATAACTGATTTTCTAAGTCTTCGAGACTATTGTGCCGGTATTCTTTCACCGTGGCACCGCTTAACTTGGCTCCATTTTTGAGGCTAGAGTGATTGTATTGATCGCCTAAAATCAGGTCTTTCTGCGCCACTAAACAGGTAATTGTCCCCAAATTGGCTAAATATCCCGAACTAAAAACAATCGCGTCTTCGCTATTTTTAAAGGATGCGATCGCTAATTCTAAATCTCGATGAATATCTCGGTGTCCACTTAATAGACGCGAGCCGGTGCTTCCAGTTCCATAGCGTTCTGTCGCTGCTATGGCTGCTGCGATCATTCTTTCATCGGCTGCTAATCCCAGATAATCATTACTGGCAAAATTAATCAGCGATCGACCCTCTAATTCTATAACGGCTCCGCCCCGGCCTTGAATGGTTTTAACCCTTCGATACCAATTGGCCCGATGGAGGGTTTTTAAGCTATCCTCGATCCAAGAGTAAGGATGATTCATAGGCGATTGATCACTAAGTGGTCGGACAAAAGTAAAGTTAACCGTGGGAGTCGGTCGTCAGCAAGAATTGCCAGAATTACATTTCTTAAGACAGACGACAGAATTTATGTCCGACTACTTATAGCGGTTAGCTATCGGTATATATCGGGGAAAATAGCCAGATTGTTGCCGAAAAAAGGCTCTTTTAAGGGTTAATAGTTTCGTAAAAACGACAATCTTGACAGGGACCGGGGGGGTTAATCGCACAGCGCAACAGTTCAGATCTGGCGTTAAAACGACAACTAGCATCCCCCATCACCCAACGTCCTTCAATCAAACTTTTTTCGTTAGGAGTGGGAGCAGTTTGTACATAAAGGGAAATTTTGCGTAAACAATAGCCACCAATCTTGTATTGATACTGGTGGTGACGTTCCAAAACTGCGTAGGTTTGTCCTTTCAAGGCCAAATAATTACCCGGTTGTGGCATCCAATCCAATTGGATCTCTCCCAAACTTTGCCGCGGATGGGTCAGAATAACCTCCGTTAGTAATGAATCTTGCTCCATGATTATCCCTGTATTCTGGGCTACCTTTGCTCAATGGTAGCTTAGATCTCCGAGTCGATTAATAATTATATCTCCTGCAAAAATCAAAAATCTGCCGTTAGGTGAGCAGACTCCGAGACGGAAGACTCCGAGACAGGGGGAGAAAAAAGACAAGAGACAACTATCCTAGAATTGCCAATTTCCCGATTAAAGTGGAAGATAAACAGCAGGATTTTTCCGAGAATTTACTTTAAATCTCTTGCATAATTAATTTTTCAGGGTTCAAAAACGGCAAAAATAAGGATTAAATGGCATAAAGTCTGTAAATAGACTATTTAACTGATTATTATTCATTCTTAATTCTCCTGACTCCTGACTACTGGCTACTGACTCCTAACCCTAACAACAATTTTTGATTTTTAGAAGAGGTCTTTTATGGTTTACCCGATCCCGCCTGAAGATAATCTACCGCAAAAATTTCCGAAAATTCCCTTAGATCGTCGGGCCTATGCTTTCCTGATCGACTTTGCCTCGATCTGGTTTTTAAGCTCCTTTGCCAACAGTTCGCCTGTACTGCAATTTTTCCTTTTTCTCCTGATCTGGTGGTGTTTGCGGGTGTTATTAGTCGCACAGAATCGGGGTCAGAGTTTAGGACGTTGGGCCTTGGATATGAAGATCATCGATCTACGACTTCAGCGTTTACCCGGAATTTTGGAGTTAAGCAAACGAGAGGCGATCGCTGGTGGCGGGGCAGCTTTAATGATGGTAGGGTTAAATACTTTTTTTGGCAATCCTTTAAGCTTGATTTTATTATCTTCGCCCCTTTTCGCCGATTGTGGTATGGCGATCGGCGATGAGCAATTTAACCGCGCTTTCCACGATCGCATCGGTGGCACGATTGTTATTCCCACCCGTCGGGGTTTTTCTCTCGATCTACGTTTAAGAAGGCTTTGGTATCAAGTTAAGGGCAGAATGAGAAGATAAATATCAGTGATCAGTGATCAGTTATCAGTGATCACTGATCAGTTTTAAGTTTTGAGTTTTAAGTGAGCATTATTATAGCAGTTTTCATCAGAATGAGGTATGGGCAAGGGGCTTAAGCCCTTTGTTGGCAAAACTTGTCGATACCTCAGTAACGTGAAAAGTGCTATATGTGGGTTTTCCTGTAACGGGAAAACCCTTGATTTTGTCTCCCTGACTTGGTAATAGTCAGGAAAGATTAAGACTCCTGATGAGATCGCATTACAGTGGGAATTTAGGAAATCGGATCAGCGTTGGCATCGAAAAGCCCATAATTAAAGTTATTCCCCCATCCGACGGGCATCGGTGGGGGACAAGAATTAGTCTATTAGGAGTTTACCAAAATGTCAGAAGACAGATTAGAGCGGATCGAGAGAATAGTGGAATCGAACGCTCGCGCTATTCAAGCCCTAGCTGATGCCGTCGCTAGTGACCGCGAGGAACGGAAACAGGAGAAAAAAGGGCTTTACGATTACCTAGCTCGAATAGCAAGCGCACAATCAGATTTTTATGAGACTCAAGCCGATTTTTACCGGCATCTAGAGAGAATGGATGATCGACACGCTCAAATGATTGAAATCATCCGACAGATTAACAAGAACAGAAGCGATCAAGCCTAACCTCTAGAAGTTGCCCGTAGCCGTGCCTACGGGCTTAATTAAGCCCGTAAATATTTCGATAATGGGGTTGATGCTATAGCAGTTTTTATCAGAATGAGGCATGGGCAAGGGGCTTAAGCCCTTTGTTGGCAAAACTTGTCGATACCTCAGTAACGTGAAAAGCGCTATAAATAGCAGTTTCCCAGCATCTTTTCACTGTTTACTGTTTACCGATCACTGAAAAAGGCGGGATCGGCCGGGATCGAACCGGCGGCCTAGTGCTTAGGAGGCACTCGCTCTATCCAACTGAGCTACGACCCCAATTTTTTCCCTAACCA